>DASPKR010000473.1:0-4701 GCA_035627975.1 Pyrinomonadaceae bacterium
TCTCCATCCCCAGACGCTGCATCAGTGCCTTCACCTTGTCGCCCGCGAAGATGCGCATGAGGTCGTCTTCGAGCGAGAGGAAGAAACGACTTGAGCCGGGGTCGCCCTGTCGGCCCGCGCGCCCGCGCAACTGGTTGTCTATGCGGCGCGACTCGTGGCGCTCGGTGCCTACGATGTGCAGGCCGCCGAGCGCGACGACCTCCTTGTGCTCGCGCTCGACGAGCGGCTTGATGTAGTCGAGGGCCTCGCGGAACTGCTCGTCGGTCGCCTCTTCCGGGTCAATCTCCTGGCGCTTGAGGTGCTCGCGCGCGAGGAACTCGGGGTTGCCGCCGAGCAGTATGTCCGTGCCGCGGCCGGCCATGTTGGTCGCGATGGTGATGGCGCCCTTCCGCCCGGCTTGCGCGACTATCTCGGCCTCGCGCTCGTGGTGCTTGGCGTTGAGGACGTGGTGGTAGTCGGGTATCCCCTCGCCCTCAATCATCACGTTGGCGCTCTCGTCGCGGTGGCGTATGCCTGCCTTCGAGAGCCGGCGCGAGATCAGCTCGGAGTTCTCGACCGACACGGTGCCGACGAGCACGGGCTGGCCCTCGCGGTGGCGCTCGATTATCTCCTCGACGACGGCCTCCCACTTCTCGGGGAGCGTGCGGTAGATAACGTCCGAGTTGTCCTTGCGGATCATCGGCTGGTTCGTCGGGATGACGGCGACTTCGAGCTTGTAGGTGGCGTCGAACTCGGCGGCCTCCGTCTCGGCCGTGCCCGTCATGCCCGAGAGCTTGTCGTAAAGGCGGAAGTAGTTCTGTAAGGTGATGGTGGCGAGCGTCTGGTTCTCGCGCTCGATCTTGACGCCCTCCTTCGCCTCGACGGCCTGGTGCAGGCCGTCCGACCAGCGGCGGCCCTGCATGAGGCGGCCCGTGAACTCGTCAACGATGATGACCTGCCCGTCCTGCACGACGTAGTGGTGGTCGAGCTTGTAGAGCGTGTGCGCCTTGAGCGCGTTCTCTACGCAGTGCAGCATCTCCATGTTCGACGGGTCGTAGAGGTTGCCGACGCCGAGCAGGCGCTCGGCCTTGTCAACGCCCTCCTCCGTGAGCACGGCCGAGTGCTGCTTCTCGTCTAGGATGTAGTCGCCGGGGCCGGGCTTGTTGTCCGGCCCCATCTCGGCGCGCTTCAGGCTCGGGATGATGCCGTTGGCCATGTAGTACTTGTCGGTCGCCTCGTCGGACGCGCCCGAGATGATGAGCGGGGTGCGGGCCTCGTCAATGAGGATGGAGTCAACCTCGTCCACGATGGCGTAGAAGTGGCCGCGCTGGACGCAGGTGGCGAGGTCGAACTTCATGTTGTCGCGCAGGTAGTCGAAGCCGAACTCGTTGTTGGTGCCGTAGGTTATGTCGGCGCCGTAGGCGTCCTTGCGCTCCCAGTCGTCTAGGTCGTTGACGATGGCGCCGACCGAGAGGCCGAGGAACTTATAAATGCGCCCCATCCACTCGGCGTCGCGCGTGGCTAGGTAGTCGTTGACGGTGACGACGTGGACGCCGCGGCCCGTCAGGGCGTTCAGGGTCGCGGGCAGAGTGGCGACGAGAGTCTTGCCCTCGCCCGTCCTCATTTCGGCGATGCGGCCCTGGTGCAAAGCTATGCCGCCGATGAGCTGCACGTCGAAGTGGCGCATGCCCGTCGAGCGCACCGAAGCCTCGCGCGTGAGCGCGAAGACCTCGGGCAGCACCTCGCCGAGCGCCTCCTGAGTGCGGCGCTTGCGCTCATCTTTTGCGCGGTCGTCTTTGGCCGTCGTGTCGCCGATGGCCGCCATGACCTGCTCGCGAATCTCGGCGATGCGCGCTCGCATCTGCTCGTCCGTGAGCTTCTTCACCGAGTCTTCGAGGCCGTTTATCTCGGCGACGAGCGGCGCGAGCGTCTTGATGTAGCGCTGGTTGCTGCTGCCGAAAACTTTCGTCAGAAATTTATCTATCATCACCTTAATCCTGTGCGGGCGGGGCGTGTCGCCCGCCTGCTCGGCGCGCGCCGCCGGAAAGGTTCGGGAACCCTCCCGCCCGTCACTACAGCGGCGGCGCGCAGTTATTCGACTTTCGATTGTATGTGAGCGGTAGGGGCGAGGCAAGGCGCGCTGCCGTGCGAGTCGGCGCGCCCCGCCCCGGAGTGCTTAGTTGGGTGTTATCTGCTTGAGCAGGAGGTTGCCCATCGCCTCGCGCGGCGTGTCGAGGGTCATCAGAAGCTGCTTGCCGTTCGAGGAGAACTTCATGCCGCCGAGCACGACGGCCTCCTCCTTGCCGCGGCTCATCAGGCGCGCGATGTTGACCATCATGCGGTAGCCGCGGGCCATCTCTTCGGCGCGCGCGGGCGAGGGCGTCTCGGCCGAGGTGTCGGCGAGGAAGCGCTCGCCGTCGAGCGTGAATGTCATGCGGACGCGCGAGACGCCTTCGAGGAACTGAAGCGCGCGGCTCTCGTTCATCGCGGAGACGAAGTCGTTCGCCGCGCGGCGGAAGTTCGCCTCCGATGAAGACTCGCCCGTGACCGAGACGTTCGAGAGCGTGCCGTCCTCGGCGCGGTCGCCCTCGACCGTGAGCGAGCGGCGCTTCGACAAATCGAGCTTGCCCTGCTCCTTGAGCGTCTTCGAGCGCGTGAGGAAGGCGCGCAGAGGCGCCATGTTGACCTTGCCCGGCCGCTTGACGCCGGCCTTGACGCCCGCCTCGGTCGCCTGCGCCTGCGCGAAGGCCGCCCACTCGGCCTGCGAGGGCAGGGCGCCCAGCGCGAGCGCGCCCAGCACCGCATAGACCACGAGAGCGCGCGCCGCCGCGCCGTCGCCCTTCAAGAGGTTTTTATCTTTCGACATCACCTTAAGCACGATAACACAAAAGCGCGCGCCGGCGCCGGCTCGGCGCATTCTAAGTCTTGCCGTTCCCCTCGGCCTTCTTCGCGAGCATGTCGGCGATCATCTTGCCGGCGGCGTCCTTCGGCATCTCGAAGGACATGACGAACTGCTTGCCCTCGGCGCCGAAGCGCAGGCGGTTGTAGAGCTCGCCCTCGTTCGTCCCCTGCTTCTTGGCGCGTGCGGCGAGCAGGAGCACGCCGTAGCCGGTGGCCGACCTCGACGCGAGCTCGTCCGACCCAAGGTCGGCCATCACCTTGACGGAGACGTTCTGCTGGTCGAGCTTGAGCGACATCTTCACGTCCTTCGCGCCCTCGAGTATGCCGAGCACCTTGCTCTCGCTGATGGCCGTGATCAGCTCCTGCGCCAGAAGCGTCAGGTTCTCGTCCGCGGCGAGGCCCTCTATCTTGACAGTATCGCGGTCGAGCGAGCCATCCTCCTTGAGCTGCCCGGTGGCCGTCACGTCAACGACGCCGTCGAGCTTGACCTTGCCCTCCTCGAACATGGCCTTGCCCTTCTTCGCCAAGTCCTCGAAGGGGCGCGAGTTGATGCGCGGCGGCCGCCTGACGCCGTTGGCCTCGGCCACCTTGTCCAGCTCGGCGTCCGCCCGAAGCTCGGCGTCGGCGTCCGAGGGCGTGGGCGAAGGGGTCGCTTCGGCCTCGGCCGTCTCCTCCGGCGTGGGCTCGGGCGTCGCGGTCACGCGCGGCGTGCGCGAGCGGCGCGGGCGTATGATCATCGGCGGCGGCGCCGGCGGCGCAGTCGGGGTTATGAGCATCGGGTCTGTCGGCGAAGCCTCCTCGCCGGGGGGCGGGCCGAAGTAGTCCGACGGGTAGTAGAGCTTCTCGTAGGGCTCCAGCTTGACGATGGTCGCGCGCTGGCCGACGAGCGTGCGGTCGTAGTCTTCGCTGACGAACTCGATGCCGGCGACGGAGCCCGCGGCGTGCAGGAGGCTGCGCAGCGTCGGGACGTAGGCGACGGTGACGAAGAAGAGGCCGTGCAGCACGACAGAGAGCGCCACCAGCCGCGTCATCAGCGGCCAGCGCGGCACCCTGTTTACCTCGAACCTGTCGAAAAGCTCAGCCATCGCTAGACCAAACAAGAAGAAGGCCCGGCGCTAAATCCGGCGCCGAGCGACGAACCGCAAACCTGAAGGCTTAGACGCTTAATGTGCTCCGGGAGTTGCGAAAGTCACACAAAAGTTACCATTACGCGGGCGCGCTCGAAAAGTTCGTGCGCTACAATCCGGCCTCATGGCACGTTCGCGCAAGGGCGGGCGAAGGGGCGGCCCCCGCGCACGCAGCAGCCCCGGCGCCCCGCGCGGGGAGGAAGGCCGGCGCGGCCCTCATCAAGGGGGCGCGCGTAGCGGCCCGAGCCCGAAAGAGGCCGCGCGCGCCGCCGCCTCCGACGCCGACGCCGCCTCGCGACTCGCGAGCCGTCAGGCGCGCACGCGGCCGCTCAGGGAGCTGCTCGAAGGCATCGGCGCGCCCGCGCCGTCGCCTTTCAAGCCCGACCCGTTCCAGCTCGAAGCGCTCGCGGCGTTGGAGAGCGAGGACGTGCTCGTGACGGCGCCCACGGGGAGCGGCAAGACCTGGATCGCGCGCGAGGAGATACGCCGCCTGCTGGAGCAGGGCAAGCGCGCGTGGTACACGAGCCCCTTGAAGGCGCTCACAAACTCGAAATACCACGAGTTCACGGCCGAGTTCGGCGAGGGCCGCGTAGGCATACTCACCGGCGACCGCAAGGAGCGCTCCGACGCCCCTCTCATCGTCGGCACGACCGAGGTCTATCGCAACCAGCTCTTCGACGCCCTTCGCGGCGGC
>DASPKR010000474.1:0-5883 GCA_035627975.1 Pyrinomonadaceae bacterium
CAAGGCCATCTCGCAGTTCGTCGCGGACGCGCACGCCGCCGGCGTCCGGCACGTCGTCCCTTACATCTCGCCGATTACGATGTTCGGCGACGCCGACGCGCGCCTCGGCTTCTTCGAGTTCTACGACCGCTGGGGCGAGTACGAAAGGGCCTTCCAGCTCGGCCCGCGCCCGGCGGGCGACCCCGTCTCCTGGGCGCAGCAAGACCCGGAGGGCGACGTGGCATTCACGATGGGCGAGAAGCAGAAGCTCGGCTCGATGCGCCGCTACAGCATGTGCGTCAACAACCCCGGCTGGCGGCAGTGGCAGATGATAGTGGCGCGCTGGGCGGCGCGCGCCGGCTACGACGGCCTGTTCATGGACAACGTGCTGGTGCACCGCTGCTACTGTAGGTACTGCGAGGCGGTCGCCAGGGAGCTGGGCGTGAGCCTCAAGGATGACCGCGGGCGCAAGCTCACCTGGGTCGAGAGCTACCTGCGCTACTTCGACGACCTGCGGCGCGAGGGCGAGCGCGAGCGCCGCGGCTTCTACCTGGCCGGCAACTACATAGAGCTGCCGTTCCAGCGCCCCGTTACAGACCGCCTGGACCTCTCGATGGTCGAGAAGGTCTGGCTCGGCTCGCCCCGCCTGCTCTGGCCGGGCGGCATCTGGACGGGCTTCTACCCGCCCGCGCAGAGGACGCTCAACAACCGCACGCGCGGCAACGAGGAGGCGCAGTCGCTCAATAACATCTGGCTGGCGCAGCTCTCCTACGCCGTCCGCGGCTCGCGCGGCGCGCACCTGCTCTACGGAGGGCAGGCGGCGAACAGGGGGCCGGAGTTCGCGCACAACGAGGAATCGGCCACGCTCGCCCTCGCCGAGGGCGCGGCCTTCGGCGGGGGCGTCTCCGTCACGGTCGTCTCCGGCTCGCCCTTCATAAAGGAGACCAACCTCCCGGCGCACGACGCGCGCAGGGCCTTCCACGCCTTCGCGCGCCAGCGCCGGCAGCTCTTCGAGGGCCTCCTGCCCGCGGGCGACGTGGCGCTGCTCGTCTTCACAGACCGGCTCGAGATCGAGTCGGTGCTCGAGGCGCAGCAGGTTCACGAATCACTCCTTTGGGGCGGCGCGCTCGTGGACGTGCTCGACGGCGAGACTGCCTCCGAGCAGCAGCTCGCCCGCTACAAGCTCGTCGTCGTCGCGGGCCGGCCCGAGCTTCCGGGCTGGCTGCGCTCGCTGCCGCAGCTCGTCCGCAGCGAAGACCCCATCGCCGAATCGGAAGTGCGCGCCGTCAAGAGGAACTACCAGCGCGAGCGCGCCGTCGAGGCCCTGCGGCGCACGGGGCTCTCCGCCGCCGTCGCGCGCAGGGCCGCGCAGCTCCGGGCCGTGAACGCGCCCGCCGGCTCGCTCGTGCAGGCCGCCGCGTGGGGCGACGAGCGCCGGACGGTGCTACACCTGCTCAACTTCAAAGTCCCCATCGGGCACGAGGCCGGGGGCGCGGCCCGTCCCGCGGGCGACATCTCGGTGAGGCTCCCGCTGCCGGCGGGCAAGCGCCCGCGCCGCGTCGAGTTCCACTCGCCGGAGGCGGCGAGCGCGCCCGTCAGGTTCCAGGAGGAGAAGGGCGCGATAGTCTTCAGGCCGCCCGCCTTCCGCGCCTACGGCGTCTGCGAGGTCGTCTATTGAAGCCGGCAATCAACCTTCAAGGTTAGTTTTGTGGCGCGGTTGTACAGTAGCGCTCGGAGGGGCGGCCGGGGCGCGCGACTCTCGTCGTGAAGGTGCGCGGGCCGGGCGCGAATCTGGGCCATAAAGCCTAAAGTCGAGATTGCACTTGACAGCAGGATTTTTTCCGTTAAAATTCACACGCTTTTCGGGCCGCACGACTTCGACTCCCACAGGGGTCGCGTGCCTCACTCGTTTAGAGCCTCTTTAATTTCTGTTGAAGCCTCGGTAGAAATTCCCGGCCACCCGGCCGTTTGACAACAGGGCTGGAAGTTAAAGCGTGCGCGCTCGCCAGCCTTTTTATAAATCGAAAGTAGAGGCGTTTGAACAGCGCCGTCCCCGCGGGGCCGACCCGCTTGAAGGGCTCGCCGGACGTCTCCGTGCCGAAATTTGTCATCATCCGTCATCAAGTGAACAAGCGACCGAAACTCCCCGCAGCAACCGCAACCGAGCCGCCGTGTTCAGCTTTCTGGACGATCAGCAGTAAATAAAGGCAAGGCAGAACCGCTCGCTCCGCTTACGCCGGGCCGCCGAAGGGCCGGGGGAAGGGGACGGCGGGCCGTCGGGGCTCAAAACCGTCCGGGCGGGCTCTTGTCGTCGAGAATGGACGCACTGGCAGCAAAAAACGATTCGGTGGCGCTGTCGCTCCTGGCGCTCAGCCACTCGCAGATAGAGCACAGGCTCTACGAGGTGCTGCTCGCCGAGACTTCGGCGGCCGGCACCTGCGTCGGCACTTTCAGCCTGCGCCGCCTGCTCGAACTGTCGCGGCTGGGCAGCTACACGACCGTGCGGCGGGCGCGCTCCGGGCTCATCACGAAACTGAGCATTGACTGCCCGCCCGTGGCCGGCGACGGCAACGGCGCGAAGGGCTCGAGCCACGTCTATCTCGTCTTCCGCCCCGAGGAGATTTTCGAGCGGCGCAGGCGCGCCGGCCTCGCCCCGTACCCGAAGGGCTACGAGGAGCCTGAGAAGTATTCGGGCATCTCGGTCGCAATCGAGCGCGTGGTGAGCTGGCACAACCTGAGCCGGCGCGAGGCGCAGGTGGCGCTGTGTTGCGCCGAGGGGCTCACGAACTCCGAGATAGCCGAGAGGCTCAGCATCACGGAGCAGACCGTCAAGTTCCACCTGAGCCGCGTCTTCGAGAAGTTCGGAGTGCGCCGCCGAGGTGAGCTTATCTCGCGGCTGCTCAGGCAGGACGGAAACGGCGACGGCGCGGCGGCGCGCGGGCTCGAAGGGGTGGGCGCCGAGCCCGCCGCCTGACGCGCGCCGCCCGCCCGAAGTTACAACCGAGCGCGCCCCGCGTGCGGGGCTTCCCTACGGGGTACGGCGTGACGGGCTTCCCGGCCTGAAAGGGCCTGACGGGAAAGCCTAAGGGCATGCGACGCCGTAGGCGCGCCCGGAGGGCCGAAGGATGGCGGCGACGAAGAAGAACAGGAAGAAGAAGAGCAAGAGCACGGCTCTCATCGTCTGCCAGGACGGCAAGCAGTTCTGGACTACGCAGAAGCAGTTCTGGCAGTGGGCCAGAGACGGCGTGCTCGTCAAGGTCGGCGACAACCCCCTGACCGGCTCGCTCAAGCGCGAGCACGAGGAGACGGTCGTCGTGCTCAGCAACACCCTTTTGAACCTCGCGCACCCGAACCACTTGCGCGAGACGCTCGACGCCAAGCGGCGCCGTCTCCCGCAGAAGTAGGCCGCGCGCGGCCGAGTTAAGTCCCCCGGAGTTCTTACGGGCAATAATCGAACGTCAAGAAAGGACAGAAGAAAAACAGTGAACCCCGATAGTAAAGAGGCGAAGTTGATAACCCCCTACGGCGGGCGTCTCGTTGACCTGTTGGTTGCGGACGAAGAGCGCGCCGACCTGCGCGCGCACGCCGCCACGCTCACGCGCGTGCAGCTCACCGCCCGCAACGTCTGCGACCTCGAGCTTCTCGCGACCGGCGCATTCTCGCCGCTCACGCGCTTCATGGGCGCGGCCGACTACCGCCGCGTGCTCGAAGAGATGCGCCTCGCCGACGGCACGCTCTTCCCCATGCCCGTCACGCTCACCGTCCGGCGCGACGCGCTGCCGGAGATCGGCTCCGAAGTGGCGCTCACCGACCAGCACAACAACACGCTGGCCGTCATGCGCATCGAGGAGGTCTTCGAGTGGGACAGGGCCGAGGAGGCGCGCCGCGCCTACGGCACCGAGGACGTCCGCCACCCGCTCGTCGCCGAGATGAACTCGTGGGGCGAGCTGTGCGTCTCGGGCGAGCTGAGGGTGCTACAGCTCCCCATCTACTACGACTTCAAGTCGCTCCGCCTCACCCCGGCGCAGGCGCGCGAGCGCCTCTCCGCGCTCGGCCACCCGAACGTCGTGGCCTTCCAGACGCGCAACCCGCTGCACCGCGCGCACGAGGAGCTGACGGCGCGCGCCGCGCGCGACATCAACGGCGCGCTCCTCCTGCACCCGGTCGTGGGCCTGACGAAGCCCGGCGACATTGACCACTTCACGCGCGTCCGCTCCTACCGCGTGTTGGCCGAGCGCTACTACGACCCGTCGCGCATGATGCTGGCGCTGCTGCCTCTGGCGATGAGGATGGCCGGGCCGCGCGAGGCTCTGTGGCACGCCGTCATACGGCGCAACTACGGGGCGAACCACCTCATCGTCGGGCGCGACCACGCGAGCCCCGGCAAGGACTCGCAGGGCAGGCCCTTCTACGGCCCCTACGACGCGCAGGAGCTGGTCGCCAGGCACGCCGAGGAGACGGGCGTAAAGCCGATGCCCTTCTCCGAGCTGCTTTACATCCCCGAGGAGGATCGCTATGAGGAGGTCTCGCGCATACCCGAGGGCAAGCGCACGGCCTCGATTTCGGGGACGGAGGTTCGCGAGAACTACCTACAGCGCGGCAAGACCCTGCCCGGCTGGTTCACGCGCCCCGAGGTCGCCTCCATCCTTCAGCAGGCGCACCCGCCGCGCCACCGCCAAGGCTTCTGCCTCTGGTTCACGGGGCTTTCGGGCGCGGGCAAGTCAACGACGGCCGAGATAGTCGCCATCAAGCTCCTGGAGCACGGCAAGCAGATAACGATGCTCGACGGCGACGTGGTGCGCACGCACCTGTCGAAGGGCCTCGGCTTCTCGAAGGAAGACCGCGACACGAACATCCGCCGCATCGGCTTCGTCGCCGCGGAGATAGTCCGCCACGGCGGCGGCGTCATCTGCGCGGCGGTGAGCCCCTACCGCGCCACGCGCAACGAGTGCCGCACGATGACGGGCGGCGACCGCTTCATCGAGGTCTTCGTTGACACGCCGCTCGGCGTCTGCGAAGACCGCGACGTGAAGGGCATGTACCGGCAGGCCCGCGAAGGCAAGATTAAGAACTTCACGGGCATTGACGACCCTTATGAGGCTCCGCTGCACGCCGAGATAACCATTGACACCGTCTCGCGCACGGCCGAGCAGAACGCAGACCTCATCGTGGCCTACCTCGTCGAGCAGGGCTTCGTCCGCCCCGCGCTCGCCGAGACGGAGGAGGCCGAAGAGGCGGCCGAGGCCGTCACGGCCGGGTAGGGCGCCCGGCCGCCGTGTAATTTAGGGCGGCGGGGGCGGGGTTTCGGCCCCGCCCCCGCCGCCCCATTTAAGGCTGGGCACAGGAGCGGTTTTGTAGTACTTTCACGCCGCCCGGAAAAGACATCTTCGACGGGATCACCATAACGCGGCGTTCACCCACGCCGTTTATAGCCGCCGGCCGGCGGCCCTCGCAGTCCGAATAGGCGCCTTCCACCCGAGTCGCAAAACTCCGCACGCGACCGCTAAGAGAAAGGATGCCCCCGTATGTTCGGAATGCACCGCCCCCGCGCCGCGCGCCTACGCGGCGTCGTCGCCGTCGCTCTCGCTTCTTTCCTGCTCATGCAATTCGCTCTCCCGCCCACGCGCACAGCCCTGGCAGACACGGGCGGGGGCACTATCCTGCTCAACGGCCCGAACGCGACGGCGACCGAGGACTTCAACACGCTCGCCAACACGGCGGGTACGACGCACACGACGCTCCCGCTCGGCTGGTACATCACCGAGACGGGCGGCAGCGCTAGGGACAACGAGGCGTACTCCGTCGGCACCGGCAGTGCCACCGACGGCGACACCTACAGCTTCGGCCCGTCGGGCAACACCGACCGCGCCCTCGGAGAGCTTACGACCGGCACCCTACAGAGCA
>DASPKR010000475.1:0-3243 GCA_035627975.1 Pyrinomonadaceae bacterium
ACTCGATGGCCCGTCATGTCGAAGCGATGCTCGCTCTGAAGCGCGCGGGCGCAATCGCGTTTGATTACGGCAACAACATCCGCAAGCAGGCGTTGGACGCGGGCGTGGCCGACGCCTTCGAGATTCCCGGCTTCGTCCCCGAGTACATCCGCCCGCTTTTCTGCGAGGGCAAGGGGCCTTTCCGCTGGGTCGCGCTTTCGGGCGACGCCGAAGACATCCGCCGCACCGACGACCTCGCGCTCGAACTCTTCCCCGAAGACCGGACGCTCGACCGCTGGCTCCGGCTCGCGCGCGACCGCGTGCAGTTCCAGGGGCTGCCCGCGCGCATCTGCTGGCTGGGCCTGGGCGAGCGCGCCGAGATGGGCGAGGCGATAAACGAGTTGGTGAAGCGCGGCGAGTTAAAAGCGCCCGTCGCCATCGGGCGCGACCACCTGGACACGGGCTCCGTCGCCTCGCCCTTCCGCGAGACGGAAGGGATGCGCGACGGCACCGACGCCGTCGCCGACTGGCCCATCCTCAACGCGCTCCTGAACACGGCTAGCGGCGCCTCGTGGGTCTCGTTCCACCACGGCGGCGGCGTAGGCATCGGCTACAGCCTGCACGCCGGCCAGGTCTCCGTCGCCGACGGCACGGACGACGCGGCCCGCCGCCTCAACCGCGTGCTGACCAACGACCCCGGCATCGGCGTCGCCCGCCACGTGGACGCCGGCTACGAGGAGGCAGAACTGACTGCGCGCGAGAAGGGTTTGAAGATTCCGATGCTAGGGGAGGGCTACGAATGAAGGGGACGAGGCTGTGAGCCACGTCGCGCCCGCGAGGCCGACGCCGTGGGGGTGGATGATTGCGGCGACGTGCGCGTTGACGGCCGCGACGCTCGTCGTGTTCGGGGCGATAGGCGGGCTGATGCTGCTCGTCGCCTTAAACGGCGTGAGCGAGTCGCGCGGCGGGCTCATCATCGTCATATACGCCGTCGTCGTGCTCGCCGGGAACTTCGCCGCCGCGGCGCTCGTCAACTGGCTCATCGCGCGCCGACGCTACGCCGGCACGCGCGGGGCCGGCTGGGCGCCGCTGCTCATCGCGCTCGGCGTGACGGCCGTGACGGCGCTCGTCGGCCCTCCGCTCGCCGTCCTTCTAATCAACCTCCTGTTCTCGCGCTGAAGCTCGATGAAGGTGTCGCCGTTAGGGCGGGCGGCGCAAGAAAAGAGGAGAGCCAGGAACCAGCCATGAGGGGCGAGAAGATAGGGCCCGGATTATTAATCGCGCTGCTTTTGTCGGCGGCGCTGCTGTCGGCGCCGGGCGCGCGGGCGCAGGCGCCGGCTCAAAGCCCCGGAGCGCCGACGGCCGCGCGGCCCGCCGGCTCGTCGCCGAGTGTCGAGCGCGTGGCGTTCGAGAGCAGGCTGATAGGCGCGCCGCTGCCTTACAACGTCGTGCTGCCCGCGGGCTACAACTCGGCCGAGTCGAGCGGCGTGCGCTACCCCGTGCTCTACCTGTTGCACGGGCTCGGGGGCAGCGCGGCCGACTGGGTTTCGCACCGCGCGCGCCTCGCCGAGCACGCCGCCGCCCACTCCATCATCATCGTCGTCCCCGAAGGCCGGGACGGCTGGTACACGGACGCCGCCGGCGCGGGGCCCGACCGCCGCTTCGAGAGTTACTTCCTGGAGGAGCTGATGCCGGACGTGGAGCGCCGCTTCCGCACGCTCGCCTTGCGCGGGGGGCGGGCGGTCGCCGGCCTCTCGATGGGCGGCTACGGCGCGCTCAAGTTCGGGCTCAAGCACCCGGAAAGGTTCGCGCTCGCCGCCTCGATGAGCGGCGCGCTGGGCGTGGCGTCGTGGCTGCCGGAGCACCCGCTGCCCGAGTTCGTGAAGCCCTCGGTCGCGCGCGTTTTCGGGGCGGCAGACAGCCCCGTGCGGCGCGCCAACGACATCTTCCGCATCGTGCGCGACCTTCCGGCCGAGCGCGTCGCCGCGCTCCCCCATATCTACTTGGACTGCGGCACGGAAGACTTTCTCATCTCGAACAACCGCGACTTCTCGGCGCTGCTGCTTGAGCGCAAGGTGCCGCACGAGTACCGCCAACTGCCCGGCACGCACAACTGGCAGTACTGGGACAGGCAGGTTCGCGAGATTCTCGAGCTCGCCTCGCAGAGGCTCTCGCAGCCCGCGCGCCCGGCGCAGGCCGGGGCGCGGCCATAAGTTTCACGGCGCATGGCCGACTTCATAAAAGGTATTGAGCTGAGCCGGCTCTTCTTCGAGGAGGCGGTCGCGCCTCTGCTCGAAGCGGAGTTCCCCGGCCTGCGCTACGCGGCGGCGCTCATAGGCTCGGGCTCCGAGGTGCTCGGCTTCGACACGGAGATGAGCGCAGACCACGGCTGGGGGCCGCGCGTTGACCTCTTCCTCGCCGAAGAGGATTACGGCGCCGCGCGCGAACCCCTCGACGACGCGCTGCGGCGGCGGCTGCCGTACGAGTTCCGCGGCTACCCCACAAACTTCTCGGAGCCCGACCCCGAAGACAACGGCACGCAGCTCCTCGTCGAGGTGTCGGAAGGCCCCGTCAACCACAAGGTCGATATAACGACGCCTCGCCGCTTCTTCCTGAACTACCTCGGCTTCGACATCGAGCGCGAAATCGAGCCGGCCGACTGGCTCACCTTCCCCGAGCAGAAGCTGCGCACGATAAAGGCGGGCGGCGTCTTCCGCGACACGGTCGGGCTCGAGGGCGTGAGGCGCCGCTTCGCTTACTACCCCGAAGACGTTTGGCTCTACCTGCTCGCCTCCGGCTGGGCGCGCGTCGGTCAGGAGGAACACCTGATGGGGCGCGCCGGCCAGGCCGGCGACGAGATAGGCTCGGCGCTCATAGGCGCGCGGCTCGTCCGCGACATCATGCGGCTCTGCTTCCTCATGGAGCGACAGTACGCGCCTTACGCGAAGTGGTTCGGCACGGCTTTCCGTCAGCTAGCGTGCTCGGCTGAGCTTTCGCCGCGCCTGCGCGCCGCGCTCTCGTCCGAGACGTGGCAAGAGCGCGAGCGCCACCTGTGCGCCGCATACGAGATGGTGGCGCGCATGCACAACGCACTAGGGATAACGGAGCCGCTGCCGACGAGCCCGCGCGGCTTCTTCGGCCGCCCGTTCCGCGTGATTGCCCTCCACGGCTTCGAGCGTGCGATACTCTCGCGCGTCGGCGACGAGTCTGTGCGGCGCATCGCCGCCCGCCCGCCCATCGGCGGCATAGACCAGTTCAGCGACA
>DASPKR010000476.1:0-3494 GCA_035627975.1 Pyrinomonadaceae bacterium
GTTCGAGGCGGGGCTGATAGGCCGCGCCGAGGCCGGGGCGCGGCCCGTCATACAGTTCGAAGGGGTTAACAAGACCTACACGATGGGCGACGTAGAGGTTCACGCCCTGCGCGGCGTCTCGCTGACCATACGCGAGGGCGAGTTCGTCGCCGTAATGGGCGCGTCCGGCTCGGGCAAGTCCACGATGATGAACATCATCGGCTGCCTCGACCGCCCGACGCGCGGCCGCTACGTCCTCGACGGCGCGGACGTGTCAAGCCTCTCGAAGGACGAGCGCGCCGACATACGCAACAGCAAGCTCGGCTTCGTTTTCCAGGGCTTCAACCTGCTTTCGCGCACGTCGGCGCTGGAGAACGTCGAGCTGCCGATGCTCTACGCCGGGGTGGGCGCGGCCGAGCGCGAACGGCGCGCGAGGGAGGCGCTGCATTCGGTCGGGCTCGCCGGGCGCGAGCAAAACCACTCGAACCAGCTCTCGGGCGGGCAGCAGCAGAGGGTCGCAATCGCGCGCGCCCTCGTCAACAACCCGAAGCTCATCCTCGCAGACGAGCCCACGGGCGCGCTCGACTCGCGAACCTCGGTCGAGGTCATGGAGATTTTCCAGCGCCTAAACCGCGAGCGCGGGATAACGCTCGTGCTCGTCACGCACGAGCAGGACATAGCCGAGCACGCCGACCGCGTCGTCGTCTTCAAGGACGGCCGCGTGCGGAAAGATTATCGCGTTGACGCGCCGCGCGACGCGGCCCGCGAGCTGGCGGGCCTCCCGCCCGCGGGCTTTGACGAAGAGGACTGAGGGGCAAACCGGCCGCACCCGCGCGGCCGTAAATTACCGGGCGACGTAAATGAACGCACAGGGGACACTGCGAATAGCCTTCCGGGCGCTGGCGCGAAACAAGATGCGCGCGGCCCTGACGATGCTTGGCGTCATCATCGGCGTCTCGGCCGTGATAGCGATGGTCAGCATAGGGCAGGGCGCGCAGGCCGCCGTGCAGGCCCAGATAGAGGGGATGGGGACGAACCTTCTGTTCGTCTCGGCCAGCGCGCAGAGCTCGGGCGGCGTGCGCGGGGGGGCGGGCGCGGATTCGTCCTCGAACGCGCTGACGGCCGAAGACCTCGAAGCCATACGGCGCGAAGTCCCCTCGGTCGCTATGGTCAGCCCGCAGGTCAACGCGCGCGCGCAGATGGTCGCCGGCAACCTCAACTGGAGCGCGCAGGTGCAGGGCGTGAGCCACGAGTTCACAGACATACGCAGGTGGCAGGTGGCGAGCGGCGCTTTCTTCACGGAGTCGGACGTGCGCTCTGCCGCGCGCGTCATAGTCCTCGGTCAGACGGTCGCGGACAACCTCTTTCCGGGGCAGGGCGCGGTCGGGCAGACGGTGCGCG
Source organism: Pyrinomonadaceae bacterium (assembly GCA_035627975.1). Lineage (GTDB taxonomy): Bacteria > Acidobacteriota > Blastocatellia > Pyrinomonadales > Pyrinomonadaceae > QHXN01. The sequence continues at coordinate 1,381 of DASPKR010000476.1, forward strand.
TGACGAATTTGCCGTTCCGAGTCGTGGGCGTGATGGCGCGCAGGGGGCAGGATCAGATGGGGCGCGACCAGGACGACCTGGCGCTGGCGCCCTTCACGGCCGTGCAGAAGAAGCTGCTCGGGAACGACCGCCTGAACGTGGCGCTCGTCTCCGCCGTCTCTCAGGGTGCGACCTACACGGCGCAGGCGCAGATAACGGAGCTGCTCCGGCAGCGCCACAAGCTCACGCCCTCGGAGCCGAACGACTTCACCGTGCGCAACATGTCGGACGTGGCCGAGGCGGCGAACGAGACGAACGGCACGATGACGGTGCTGCTGGGCTGCATCGCGGGCGTCTCGCTCCTGGTCGGCGGCATAGGCATCATGAACATCATGCTGGTCTCCGTCACCGAGCGCACGCGCGAGATAGGCATCAGGATGGCGATAGGCGCGCGCTCGTCGGCCGTGCGCGCGCCGTTTTTAATCGAGTCAGTCGTTCTAAGCCTGACGGGCGGGGCCGCCGGCATCGTGCTCGGCGTGGGCGTGTCGCTGGGGATACCTCTCCTGCTCGGCTGGCCGACGCTCATCTCGACGGCCTCTGTGGTCGGCTCCGTGGTCTTCTCGGCGGCCGTCGGCATAGGCTTCGGCTACTACCCGGCGCGCAAGGCCGCCGGGCTCGACCCGATTGACGCCTTGCGTTACGAATAAGCGGGGGGCAGGGAAAGCTGATGACTAACACGGAAACTCTCACAATCTGGCCGCTCGGGGCCGCCGACGCGGGCGCCGCGGCCGAGCCGCGCGCCTCGACGGACGTCGAGCTCGCGCGCCTGGCCGCCGACGGGGACGCCTCGGCCTTCGAGCAGCTCTACGTGCGCCACCACCGGCGCGTCTATAGCATCTGCCTGCGCATGACGCAGAACCCGGCCGAGGCCGAAGACCTCGCGCAGGAGGTCTTCGTACAGCTCTTCAGGAAGGTCGGCATGTTCCGGGGCGACTCGGCCTTCACGACGTGGCTGCACCGCATGGCCGTCAACCAGGTCCTGATGCACTTCCGCAAGAAGAGCACCCGCGTCGAGCAGACGACGGAGGACGGCGACGTTCCCGTGCAGGTCGTGGCCGGGTCGGAAGACCCCGGGCGGATGCCCGTCGTTGACCGCGTCGCGCTCGACCGGGCGCTCGCGAAGCTGCCGCCCGGCTACCGCTCCGTCTTCGTCCTGCACGACGTCGAAGGCTACGAGCACGAGGAGATAGGCCGCCTGCTCGGCATAGCGGCCGGCACATCGAAGTCGCAGCTACACAAGGCGAGGATGAAGCTGCGCAGCCTGCTCAAGCATCGTTAAGAGAGATTCATGGCCGCAGGCGCGGAGGGGGCGCAGAGAGTTGAATCTTCTCTGCGCCCCCTCCGCGCCTGCGGCCATGAGTAGCGCGTCAGTCGTCGCGTGCGCGGCTGGCGAGGCTGGCGGCGACGGCCGCTAGCTCGGCCATCTCGACCGGCTTCGGCACGTGCATTTGGAAGCCGGCGCGCAGGGCCTGCAACCTGTCCTCCGTGCGCGCGTAGGCCGTGAGCGCTATGGCAGGCACCCGCCCGCCCGCGCCCGCCCCCAACGCCCTGACCTTCCGCATCAGCTCGTACCCGTCCTCGTCCGGCATCCCTATGTCGCTTATGAGCAGGTCGGGCGTCCCCGACTTTACGGCCGCGAGCGCCTCGGCCGCCGACCCGGCGGTCGTCACCGCCGCGCCGCACTGTTCGAGGCCGACCTTGAGTAGCTCGCGCGTGTCCGGCTCGTCGTCCACGACGAGCACCCGCAGGCCGTCGAGCCTCTCCGGGCACTCGTAGGAGGGCAGGGTGTCTTTTGCCGCGGGATGCACGCGCTCCTCCACGCCGACACTCCGATAGACGGCGATGGTCGGAAGCAGCACCCTGAAGGTCGCGCCCCGCCCCTCGCCCGCGCTCTCGGCGCTTACGGCCCCGCCGTGCAGCTCGACCAGGTGCCTCACTATCGCCAGCCCCAGCCCCAGCCCCCCGTGCCTCCGCGTCGTCGAACCGTCCGCCTGCCGGAATCGGTCGAAGACGTGGGGCAGGAACTCCGGCGCGATGCCGGCCCCGTCGTCGCTGACGGAGATTTCGACGTGCGA
>DASPKR010000477.1:0-5825 GCA_035627975.1 Pyrinomonadaceae bacterium
AGTTCCCTTCCGAAATTGATGGAGGCGACTGCGTCGTCATAAACAACACGCGCGTCTTCCCCGCGCGCCTGCTCGGGCGCCGCGAGCCGACGGGCGGGCGCGTCGAGTTGTTGCTAACGCGCGAGCGCGAGGGCTCTGGCGGCGGGCGCATCTGGGAGGCGCTCGCCCGGCCCGCACGGAGCCTGCGCGCGGGCGCCGTCGTCGTCTTCGGCGACGGGCGCCTCCGCGCCGAAGTGCTCGGCCTGACTGAGGACGGCCACGCGCGCGTCCTCCGCTTCGAGGCCGACGGCGACTTCGACTCGCTCGTCGAGGAGTTTGGGCTCGTCCCGCTCCCGCCTTACATCCGCCGCGACACGGAAGACCTCGCCGCCCGCGGCGAAGACCGCGAGCGCTACCAGACCGTTTACGCAGGCCGCCGCGGCGCCATCGCCGCGCCCACCGCCGGGCTGCACTTCACCCCCCGCGTCATCGAGGAGGTTCGCGCGCGCGGCGCCGCAGTCGCTGAAGTGACTTTGCACGTCGGCTACGGCACCTTCGCGCCCGTCCGCGCCGAAGACCTCTCCGAGCACCGCGTCGCGCCCGAGCGCTTCGAGATAAGCGGCGGGGCGGCCGAGGAGATAAACCGCGCGCGCGAGCGGGGCGGCCGCGTCGTCGCCGTCGGCACGACGACCGTCCGCGCCTTAGAGACCGCCGCGGACGAGCGGGGCCGCGTCCTTGCGGGGCGCGGCGAGACGGGCCTCACAATCACGCCCGGCTACCGCTTCCGCGCCGTCGGCGCCCTGCTCACGAACTTCCACCTCCCGCGCTCCTCGCTCCTCGTCTTGGTCGCCGCCTTCGCCGGCCGCGACCTCACCCTCGCCGCCTACCGCCACGCAGTCGGCGCCGGCTACCGCTTCTACAGCTACGGCGACTGCATGCTCATCAAGTGACGAGTGACAAGCGGCGGGCGACAGGCTAAAATTCGTCTCGGGCTCGTCTCCCGTCACACGTCACTCTTTAACGTTCCTATGGCAGTTCTGAAGAAGATTCGCTCACGTCTGTTCTCGTCGCCCGAGGCGGGGGCCGACGGCCGCGGCGCGGCGGGTGACGAGTTCACCCGGCCCGGGCGGGCGGCGCACGGGCGCGCGCCGGCCTACGACATACGGCCGCTCACCGTCGCGCAGCTCGACGAGTGCTGGCGCCTCGACCAGCGCTGCTTCGTTGACGGCGAGGCATACAGCCGCGAGACCTTCGAGTACCTGCTAGGCTCGCCCGACTCCGTCTCCTACCGCGCCGTAACGCCCGACGGCACGATGGTCGGCTTCATCGTCGGCATAGCCGAGCCCGACGCCACCGGCCACGTAACCACGCTCGGCGTCGCGCCCGAGCACCGCCGGCGCAAGATAGCCCAGCGCATGCTCGCAAAAGTGGAGGAGGGCTTCCGCCGGCGTCACCTCCGCATCGCGCGCCTCGAAGTCCGCTCCGTTAACACCGGCGCGCAGGAGCTTTACGCCAAGCTCGGCTACACCGTCACGCAGCGGCTCCCGCGCTATTACTCGAACGGCGGCGACGGCCTCCTCATGGTCAAGCCGCTCAATTAGGGGCTAGGGGCTAGTTAAGAGGTCATCTCTTAACTAGCCCCTAGCTCTAGTCTCTAGCCCCTGTCTTTCCTCAGCTCTTCCGAAGCTCCGTCAGCACCTGTTTCGCGACCGACTTGAGCGTGTCGAAGACGCCCGCGCCGTTCGAGGCGACGGCCTCGTGGACTGGCTCTTCCTTGCGCCGAAGCTCCGCGACCATCTCCTCTACGGGCAAAACGTTCGGCAGGTCTCGCTTGTTGAGTTGCAGGACGTAAGGGATTTTCGTCAGGTCGTAGCCGTTGGCCGAGAGGTTCTCCTCAAGGTTGTAGAGCGACTCGATGTTCGCGTCCATGCGCTCTTCCTGCGAGTCTGCGACGAAGACGACGCCGTCAACACCCTTCAGTATCAGCTTGCGCGAGGCGTCGTAGAAGACCTGGCCCGGCACGGTGTAGAGGTGGAAGCGCGTCTTGAAGCCGCGGACGGTGCCCAGCTCCAGCGGCATGAAGTCGAAGAAGAGCGTGCGGTCCGTCTCTGTGGCGAGGCTTATGAGCTTGCCCTTCGCCGTCGGCGAGGTCGTGTCGTAGATGTATTGCAGGTTAGTCGTCTTGCCGCACAGGCCCGGCCCGTAATAGACGATCTTGCAGTTTATCTCTCTGGAAGCGTAGTTGATGAAGGTCATGGCGTTCCCGTGACAGGAGTTCGGTCTGGGAGCCGTGGGCGGCCGGCTGTCCGCCCAGGGGGTTTAATTGAAGAGGCTGTCTATGTCGTCGTCGGTGATTTCGGAGAAGAGGGCCTCCTCGGAATCTTTCATCTGGCGCGAGAGCCGTTCCAGTTCCTCGAAGAGGGCAGAGAGGTCGCGCGACGCCTGCTTGACGCGCAGCTTCACGAGCCCGAGGCTCGAGCGCTCGTCGAAGACGACGACGAGCAGCACCCGGCCGATGATGCAGATGTGTATGCTCTCGCGCTCGCCCTCGTGCGAGAGCGTCGGGAACTCGCGCTCGCCTATGAGCCGCGCCATGCCGCCCGTCGCCGCGACGTTCCCCGCGGCGAGCGACGCCAAGCTCGTCGTGTCGAGTTCGCCCACGTCGCCCTGCACGGCTATCTGCTGCCCGTTCTTGTCCACGAGAAAGACCACGCGGGAGAAAGATTCGAGGCGCAGCTTGTTCAGTATCAGCCTTAGCTGCTGAAACTGCTGCTCGTGCATAATGATTGGTGCGTCTGTCATTCGTACACAGGCTCTTTCTCTCGCAGGGTGCGAAGCGGAGGTGAGTTTTCCAGGGGGGCTTGCGCTTGGGGCTTTCCCGCTCGAAGAGCTAAGTAGAAGAATTAAGAAGGCTTGGCCCGCCATTAGGGGCGACGGCGGGAGGCGGCCGAGGCCCTCGTTGCCGAGCCTCACCACCCCGCAAAAACTCTAACACACGGCCAAAGATGACTTCAATAGTTTTTCTGTGTTGGCAATAGTTTTGAGCTTGAGAAAGTAGGCGAAGTGGAGGCCGCAAACCCTAGTTCTACGTTGATTTATGGGGCGGCTGTATGTTAAGCTGTTGAAAGGTCAAAGCTTCCGCGCCGGGAGCTGTGGGTTGAAACCGAGAGCTTCGCATGAGCGATCCGGTCATCAAGGGTGCAAAAAGAGCTGCCTCCCGCCCAGCACCGCAAAGCGCTTCGCCAAAGTCTTCGGCCCGAAGCGGAAAGTTAACTGCCAAGCCCGCAAAACCTAAACCGAAGCGTGCGGCGGCGGAGAAAGCCCCCGTGCGTAAAGCCGCGCCCTCAAAGGCTTCCGCCGGCTCGAAGTCGCAGCAGCGCCCGCCCGTCAAGAAGGCCCAGCGCACGGCGCCTGCTAAGAAGGCCGCGAAGAAGACGGCCGGCAAGGGCCGGCCCGCGCCCTCGAAGAAGGCCGCGCCGGTGAAAAAGTCGGCCGGCGCGGCAGCGAAGCCGCGGCCGAAGCATGCGGCGGCCGCCCCCGCGAAGGGCAAGGCCGCGAAGCAGACGCCCGTGGCGGCGCACAAGGCCCCGGCCCGGCCCGCGCCCCCGCCGCCGAAGCAGCCTTCGCGCGACGAGGCCGCGGCCCTGAAGGCTTTCGAGCGCGCCCACAAGGAGTTCGCGCGGGGCAACTTCGCCGCGGCGCGCGAGTCTTTCCGGTCTCTAATCGAGCAGCACGCCGGCGTCTCCGAGGTGACGGCGCGCGCGCGCACCTACCTGGCCATCACGGAGGCCCGCCTGCGAACGGAGGCCGCGCTCCCGCGCGACCCGGACACGCTCTACGACCGCGGCGTCATCGAGCTGAACCGCGGCGACTTCGTTGCGGCGCAGGAGATGTTCGAGCGCGCCTTAAAGCGCGACCCGTCGGCCGCGGACGCGCACTACGCGCTCGCGGCCACGCGAGCTCGCCTCGGCGCCGTCGAGACCGCGCTCCAGGCTCTCGAGCGCGCCATAGAACTCAAGCCGGTGCTGCGCGTGCGCGCGCAGTCGGATTCGGACTTCGCCCTCCTGCGCAACGAGCCGGAGTTCGAGCGCATCGTCTATCCCGGCCTGCGCTCCTGAACGGTCACGCCCCTTCGGCGGCCCGCCCCCCCCCGGCCGCCTCCGACCTCACTGCTTTTAAAGCCCATGCCTTTCGAGTATGATTTTGACGCCGGCGCCCGTGCGCCTTTCCCTTTTCGCCGAGGAGACTGGACGAGTTGCAAGCTGAACAGGAACGCGGCCTAAACCTCGTCGCCATCGGCGGCGGCACGGGCCTCTCGACCGTCCTTTCGGGCCTGAAGGAGATGGTGGGCGAGCGCGGGCGCGGCGGCCCGTGGCTCGAGACGCTGTCGGCCATCGTCACCGTCTCGGACGACGGCGGAAGCTCGGGCCGGCTGCGCGACGAGTTGCGGATGCTCCCGCCGGGCGACATACGCAACTGCATGGTCGCCCTCTCCGAAGACTCGACGCTGCTCTCCCGCCTATTCAAGTACCGTTTCCGCGGCGACGGCGGGCTCGGGGGCCACAGCTTCGGCAACCTCTTCCTCGCGGCACTGACGGAAGTGACGGGAGACTTCGTCGAGGCCGTCAGGCTCTCCTCAGAGGTGCTCGCCAGCAAGGGGCGCATATACCCGGCGACTCTAAACGACGTGCGGCTGGTGGCCGAGCTAGAGGACGGCACTGAGATAAGGGGCGAGACGCGCATTACGGCCTCGCGCGCGGGGATTCGTCGGCTGCGGCTGGAGCCGGAGCACTGCCTGCCGCTCCCGGAGGCGCTCGCGGCCATACGCTCGGCCGACGTGATAACCGTAGGCCCCGGCTCGCTCTACACGAGCATATTGCCGAACCTTCTGGTCGCCCGCGTCGCCGATGCGATAGGCGACTCGCCCGCCGTCAAAATCTTCATCTGCAACCTCATGACGCAGCCCGGCGAGACCGACGGTTACACGGCGCGCAGGCACCTCGAGGTCGTGCGCTCTTACGCGCCTGAGATAAGGTTCGACTTCGTCGTGGCGAACGACCGGCCCGTGAGCCCCGAGCAGGCCGCCCGCTACGCGGCCGAGGGCGCGCAGCAGATCGGCCTTACAGACCACCTGTTAGAAGAGGAGTTTGGCGGTGAGACCGAGGTGGTGCGCGCCGACCTGCTCGACGAGGGCGAGAAGGTTCGCCACAGCCCCCGCAAGCTCGCGAGGGTCATCGCCGCCTGCTACGAGCAGGCGCGCTCGCGCCCCGCACTGACCGCGACGCGCTGAAGAGGGTATGGAGAGACAGCCGACACAGAACACGCCGCAGCCCGGCGCCCCCCCGCTCGACGTGCTCATACTCGCCGCCGGCTTGGGGACGCGCATGCGCTCGGCCACCGCTAAGGTGCTGCACAAGCTGGGCGGGCGCCCGCTCATCGCGCACGTCTGCCGCGCGGCCGTCGCGCTACAGAAGGAGCAGCGGCCCGTCTATGTCGTCGTGGGGCATCAGGCGGAGGAGGTCGAGCGGGCGGTGCGCGACGAGCTGGGCGCGTCGGGCGCGGCCTTCATCACACAGGTCGAGCAGCGCGGCACGGGCGACGCCGTGCTCGCCGCGCGAGAGGCGCTCGCCGGCTCTAACTCGACGCTACTCGTGCTCTCGGGCGACGTGCCGTTCGTGCGCGCGGAAACCCTGGGAGCCTTAGTTCACCAGCACCGCACGCACCGCGGCCGCGGCGCCGCGTGCACGCTCCTCTCCGTGCGCCTCGAAGACCCGACCGGCTACGGGCGCGTCATACGCGACGCCGACGGGCGCTTCGAGCGCGTCGTCGAGCAGAAGGACGCCACA
>DASPKR010000478.1:0-3191 GCA_035627975.1 Pyrinomonadaceae bacterium
TTCTCCTTGTAGGCGTCGTCGCGCTCGTTGACGCGCAAGATCAGGTAGCCCTCGTCCAGCTTAATCGGCTCGGAGACGCCGCCGGCCTTGAGGTCTTTGACGGCCGCGCTGACCGAGGGGTTTAGCTCGGCGAGCAGGAACCATCGGGCCTTGCCGTCCTTGTCGGCGAGGAGCCCCTTCGTGCCCGCGGTCTGCTCGCGCTCGGAGTTCTTGGCGGCTAGCTCGCCGAAGTCGGCGCCGCCGCGCGCCTGCGCGACCAGTTGCTTAGCCTTCGCCGCGACCTCGGCGTCGGTGCGCCCGGCGAGGCTCAGGAATATCTCGGACATCGTGACGCTGGCGAAGCGCGCGCGGTTGGCGTCGTAGTACTTGCGGAGCTCGGCGTCCGTGAGGCCGTAGTAAATCTTGTAGTCAACCTCGCGCGAGAGCACGGCCTGGCGCGTGTACTGGCGGCGTATGGTCTCGCGCACCTCGGAGAGCGAGATGCCCTCGGCGCGCATGGCGGCCTCGAGCTGCTCGATGCTCGTCAGGTTCGATTCCTTCATCACGCGAAGGACTTCGCGGTTGACCTCGACCTCGACCTCCTCGGTCAGGCGCGGGATGTCCTTGCCCTTCTGAAGGAGGAGCGCCTCGTTGATGAGGTTGAAGATAATCTCGGGCTGCTTCTGCGCGACCTGCGCGTCGGCCTCATCGGGCTTGAGCCGCCGCTGGTTGACGAGCGTGTCCTTGAACTCCCGGTTCTCGCGCCTGAGCTGCGAGAGCATTATCACGTCGTTGTTGACCTGCACAACCGGCTCGTCGAGCACGGCGGCGACGCCCTCCTCCTGCGCCCGCGCGGGCGCCGCAGAGAAGAATGTGAAGGCCGCGGCCGCGAAGAAGAGCGCGAGGGCGCGGGCCGAAAAGTTTTTAAATCGCACGTTTTTCAACTCCTGAAAACTCAAGGCCGGAGCGCGGCCCATGCACGGGCGGGGCGCGGTCGCCCCACGCAAAGCGCACATTCTAACCTTCGGCCCGGATTTCGAGCAACACGCCGTGGGCGCGCCCGATGAGGTCTGCCGCCTCGCCCGCTTCAATCCTGAGCACGCCGCTCGCGCTGAACGACGCCCCGCCGGCCCCGACCAGCGCCAGCAGCTTGTCGGGCGAGACGCGCGCAGTCTCCTTGAGCTTGACGGCCAGCCCCGCGGGCGTGCGGTCAATCGAGACGGCGCCCGTCTCCTCGGCCAGCCGGCGCAGCCGCGCGTATGCGAAAAGGCGCTCGACCGACTCGGGCGGGCGCCCGTAGCGGTCTTCCGTCTCGCGCCGAATCTGCCCTAGCGTCTCGTCGTCGCGGGCCGACGCGATGCGCTTGTAAGTGCGGGGGCGCTGCCCCATGTCCGAGACGTAGTCCTCTGGGATGGACACGTCAACGCCCAGGTTTATCGAGACCGAGGCCTCGTCCTCGACTGCCTCGCCGCGAAGCTCGGCCACGGTGCGCTCTAACATCTGCGTGTAAAGATCGAAGCCGAGCGCGTCCATGTGGCCCGACTGCTCGCCGCCGAGCAGGTTCCCCGCCCCGCGAAGCTCAAGGTCTAAGGCCGCGACGCGGAAGCCGGCGCCGAGGTCAGAGAACTCGCGTATGGCCGCGAGCCGGCGGCGGGCTATTGCGGTCAGCTCCGCCTCCGAGGGTATGAGCAGGTACGCGTAGGCGCGGCGGTTCGAGCGCCCGACGCGGCCGCGGAGCTGGTAAAGCTGCGAAAGGCCGTAGTTATCCGCACGGTTTATGATGATCGTGTTGGCGCGCGGGATGTCTATGCCGTTCTCGATGATGGTCGTCGCCACGAGCACGTCGGCCTTGTAGGCGACGAAGTCGAGCATGACGGCCTCCATCTCCTTCTCGTTCATCTGCCCGTGCGCGACCGTGACGCGGGCGCGCGGCACGAGCCGCTTGACGAGGGCGGCGACGGTGTCAATCGTCTCGACGCGGTTGTGTATGAAGAAGACCTGGCCGCCGCGGCCCAGCTCCAGCTCTATGGCGGACTTGATGACGGGCTCGGAGAACTGCACGACCTGCGTCTGAATCGCCAGCCGGTCTCGCGGCGGCGTCTCTATGACGCTCATGTCTCGCAGGCCCATCAAAGACATGTTGAGCGTGCGCGGGATGGGCGTGGCCGAGAGCGTGAGGACGTCAACGCGCTTTTTCAACTGCTTGAGGCGCTCCTTGTGCGCGACGCCGAAGCGCTGCTCCTCGTCCACGACCACGAGGCCGAGGTCGCGGAAACTTATGTCCTTCGAGAGCAGCCGGTGCGTGCCGATGATTATGTCTATCTCGCCAGACTCGACGCGCTTCACAATCGCCTTCTGCTCCTTCGGCGAGCGGAAGCGCGAGATTAATTCTATCTGCACGGGGAAGGCCGCGAAGCGCGAGCGGAAGGTCTCGTAGTGCTGGTAGGCGAGCACCGTGGTCGGCGCGAGCACGGCCACCTGCTTCGAGCCCATCACGGCCTTGAACGCCGCGCGCATGGCTATCTCGGTCTTCCCGTAGCCCACGTCGCCGCACAGCAGCCTGTCCATCGGCGTGGTCTGCTCCATGTCGCGCTTCACGTCCTCGATGGCGGTCTCTTGGTCGGGGGTGGGGACGTACTCGAAGGCGTCCTCGAACTCTCTCTGCCACGGGCTGTCGGCCGCGAAGGCGTAGCCCTGCACCAGCTTCCTCTCGGCGTAGAGCTTCAGAAGCTCGTCGGCCATGTCGCGCATCGCGCGCTTGGCCCGCGCCTTCGTCTTGTGCCAGCCGAGGCCGCCGAGCCGGTCGAGCGCCGGCTCGTGCCCCTCGGCGCTCGAGTAGCGCTGGACCAGGTCGAGCCGCTCGACCGGGACGTAGAGCTTGGCCTCGTCGGCGTAGAAGAGGAGCATGAACTCCCCTCTGCGGCCGCCGAGTTCGAGCGTCTGCAACCCGCCGAAGCGGGCCACGCCGTGGTCTATGTGGACGACGTAATCGTTAACCTTCAGGTCGCGGAAGTCGGAGAGGAAGGCGGCCGTCTTCGACTTCTTGCGCCGGGCCGAGCCGGTCGTCGCGTGCGACGTGCCGGGGACGCGCCGCTCCAGACTCTCGCCGCTCGCCTCGTCGAACAAATCGGTCTCGCCGTGGACGACGAGGCGCGCGCCCGGCAGCTCGAAGCCGCCCGAGAGCCGCCCGACGGTGACGACGGCCGGGAACT
>DASPKR010000479.1:0-4670 GCA_035627975.1 Pyrinomonadaceae bacterium
ACGCTTCCGGGGAACAGCCCGAGGAACAGCACGCCTGCCACGGTCAGTATCAGCACGAGCGCCATGCTCGCGGGCACCACCGGCGGGTGCCACTGTGTCGTGCGCTCCCGGAAGAACATCACGACTATCAGCCGCAGGTAATAATATACCGAAACCGCCGTGTTTAGCACACCGATGACGACGAGCGCGTAGAACTGCTGTCCCAGGGCCTCGCCGAAGACGACGACCTTGCCCATGAAGCCGGCCGTCAGTGGCACGCCCAAGAGGCTCAGCAGGAAGAAGGAGAGCGTGAGCGAGAGCGCGGGGGACTTGAACCCTATGCCGCGGTAGTCCTCCACGTCCGTGCGGCGGTCGCCGCCGCGAGCGACGAGCGTGACGACGGCGAAGGCGCCGAGGTTCATCACGGCATAGACGAGCAGGTAGAAGATGACTGCGCCGATGGCGCTCGCGCGGCGCGACGCGTCGGCGGCCGCGCCCGCGGCGACGAACCCGACGAGCGCGTAGCCCGCGTGCGCAATCGAGGAGTACGCGAGCATGCGCTTTACGTTGTTCTGCACGAGCGCCACGACGTTACCGACCGTCATCGTGAGCGCCGCCAGTACCCAGAGGGCGTAAATCCATGCCTGGTGGAGCCGCGCGTCCGTCCCCAAAGGCTGGCCGGCCGTGGCTGCGACGAAGGGGAAGGCGAACAGGAAGACGCGCATGAAGGCGGCGAATCCCGCGGCCTTCGGGCCCGCGGCCATGAATGCCGTGACGGGCGTCGGCGCGCCCTCGTAAACGTCGGGCGTCCAGACGTGGAAGGGCGCCGTAGCTATCTTGAAGCCGAAGCCAATCATCATCATCGCCGCCCCGGCGAAGAGCAGCGGCGCGGAGACGCCGTCGTTCACCCGCTCGGCGATCTCCATTATGTTGGTCGTGCCGGGCAGCACGCCCGCCTGCCCGCCCCCGGCGCCGCCGGGTATGAACTTCGCGGTCGCCCCGTAGGTGAGCGCCATGCCGAAGAGCAGGAAGGCCGAGGAGAACGAGCCGAGTATGAAGTATTTTAAAGACGACTCGTTCGAGCGCAGGTCGTCCTTGCGGAAGCCCGCCATGACGTAGGTCGCTATCGAGAGGATTTCCAGGCCGAGGAAGATCATCACGAGGTCGCCGCCCGAGGCCATCAGCATCATGCCGACGGTCGCGAAGAGCAGTAGCGTGTGGAACTCGCCCGCGGGCAGGCCCTCCCACTCGACCCATATCATCGAGACGAGCACCGTCAAGGCCGCGACCACCAGGAAGACGAGCGTGAAGGAGAGCCGCATCGAATCCAGCACCAGCATGCCGTTGAATGCGGCGCCCCCGGTCTTGGCCTCGTCCCAGAGCCACACGCACGACCACGCCGCTGCCGCCAGCCCCGCCAGCGACACTGAGCCCGTCACCCAGCGCTGCGCCTGCCGCCGCGTGAAGGCGTCAATGAGCATGACGACGACGCCCGCCACCGAGAGGATCAGCTCCGGCAGGAGCATTTGGAAATTCACGTCCGGCGAGACGGCCGGGATTGCGAAACTCAGGTTCATGGTCTGTAGGCCCGGGGCCGGCCCGCCTTTACCTCTCGGCGGCCGCCGCCGGCGCCGCGCCCACGGCCTTCGCCTCGAGCAGGGCGTTGACGCGGTCGCGGACGAGCTTCTTGTAAAGGGTCAAGTCCTGCGGCATGCCGCGGTGCGCGGGAGCGTTGAAGCGCCCCTCGCGGTCGAAGAAGGCGACGAGCGGGATGCGCGTCGTCGTCGAGAACTGCGAGTAGGCCGCGAGCGTCGGGTCGCGCAGGACGGGTATCGTCAGGCCCCGCTCCCTCGCGTAGTGGCGCAGTATGTTGTCGGACGTGCGCTCGGCGTCCTCGATGCTCACCCACAGGAAGCGCACGGGCTTGTGCGCGTACTCCTCCTTCAGCTCCTCAATTGCGACCAGCTCCCAGACGCACGGCACACACCACGTAGCGCCGAAGGAGACGACGAGCACCTCGCCCGTCATCGCAGTGGAATCGTAAATCTTCCCGTCAATACCCTTGAGCCGGAAAGACACGGGCTTCGCCGTCGCCGCGGGCTCGTCGCCCGGTCTGACGGCCGCCTCCGGCTTCTGCGGGGGGGCGCCGGTCTGCGCGGAGGCGAGCAGGCAGGCTGCGAGCACGAATGCGGCGGCTGGAAATCTCATTTGACCTCCGCGTGCGTGCCGGCGGAGAAAGTCCCCTGCGACTCGGTGGCGACGACGCGCGAGCGCACCTGCTCGACGCTCAGGCGCGAGCGTTCCAGGAACGGCCGCGGATAGACGCCCATGTACAGCATCAGGGCGAGCAGCGGAAGCATCAGGCCGATCTCGCGCCAGTTGAGGTCTGCGAGCCTGCGGTTCTCGGGGCGCGTCACGCGCCCGAACAGCACGCGCTGCAGCATCCAAAGCATATAGACTGCCGCCCAGATCACGCCCGTCGCAGCGATCATCGTCGCCACCCACGGCCGCCCGACGGTCAGGTTCGCGGGCGAGTTCCACATGCCGAGCATGATTAGGAACTCGCCGACGAAGCCGTTAAGGAGCGGCAGGCCCACCGAAGAGAGCGACGTGAAGACGAAGAAGGTCGCGAACAGAGGCATAGGCTTCGAGAGCCCGCCGAAGTCCGCGATCTGCCGCGTGTGCCTGCGCTCGTAAATCATGCCGACGAGGAGGAAGAGCGCCCCGGTCGAGACGCCGTGGTTGAGCATCTGGTAGAGCGCGCCCTGCATGCCCCACTCAGTGAAAGAGAACATGCCGAGCACGACGAAGCCCATGTGGCTCACGGACGAGTAGGCGACCAGGCGCTTCACGTCCGGCTGCACCATCGCGACGAGCGCGCCGTAGATGATGCCGATTATCGCCAGCACGATGAAGAAGGGCGCGAAGTCGCGCGTGGCCTCGGGGAAGAGCGCGAAGTTGAAGCGCAGAAGGCCGTAAGTCCCCATCTTGAGCAGCACTCCCGCCAGGATGACGGAGCCCGCCGTCGGCGCCTCGGTGTGCGCGTCCGGGAGCCACGTGTGCAGGGGGAAGAGCGGCACCTTGATGCTGAAGGCCAGCGCGAACGCGAGGAAGAGCCAGAAGCCGGCTGTCGCCGAGAGTCGGCCGGGCTCGCTCTGAAGGGCGTCGAATATCCTCACGTAGTCGAACGTGCCGAAGGCGTACCAGAGCGTGATAATGCCGGCGAGCATGAGGAGGCTGCCGAGCGCCGTGTAGATGTAGAACTTGATCGCGGCGTAAAGCCTCCGCTCGCCGCCCCACGCGCCGATGAGGAAGAACATCGGCACGAGCGACGCCTCGAAGAAGAGGAAGAACAGGAGTAGGTCGAGCGAGACGAAGACGCCAATCATCGCCGACTCTAAGAGCAGCATGAAGGCGTAGAAGGCCAGCTCCCGCTTCTCTACCGAAGTCCAGCTCGAAAGTATCGAGATGGGGACGAGCAGCGTCGTCAGGAGCACCAGCCAGAGGCTCATGCCGTCAACGCCGACGTGATAGCGCGCGTTTATCGAGCCTATCCACGGCACGTCCTGGACGAAGTGGAAGGCGTTCGTCGTGCCGGCGCCCACGGGCGCGCCGAGCAGAAGGAGCGAGAGCACGAAGGTCGCGAGCGAGAAGCCCAGCGCGATCAGGCGGTAGTGGCGCGCCTGCGCGTAGGGCGCGAGGCCGTGCAGCGCGACCGCGAGCGCGCCGACTACGGGGAGCAGGATGAGTGCGGTCAGAAGGTATTGGCCCATTGGCTACCTCAGAAGCTGGTAGGCGTTGTAGGCGAAGAAGCCCACGACGGCGAGCGCGCCCAAAAGGATTATCGCCGCGTAGCTCCGCACGAAGCCGGGTTGCATGTATCGCAAAAGCGCGCCCACCTGCGTCGTCCCCCGGCCCAAGCCGTTCACAATGCCGTCAATCACCGTCACGTCGAAGAACTTCCAGAGGCCCTCGCGCGAGAACCTGCGCGTCGGCGTGATGACGGCGGCGTCGTAAGCCTCGTCCACGTAATACTTCTCTTCGAGGAGCCGCGGCATCTGGTATAGCGGCCGTCGCTTGAACCAGCCCCAGCCGGCGCCGATGCCGATGGCCGCGATGAGGACTGAGACGGCGGTGAAAATCCGCTCCACTGTCACCTCCGTCGGGTCGTGCGCGTGCTCGTCGGCTGCCGCCGTCTGCGCCCCGTACCCCGCGCCGGACGTGCCTTCGCCGACGGCCTGAGGCGTTGAGCCTTCGCCCTCCGCAGGCGCGCCGTGTCCCGTCGCGCCTGCCGCGCCGTGCGACTCGGCGCCGTATGCGGGGACGTGCGCGACGGCGGGCTCGAGCGTGTGCTCGAAGTAGTTCGGTATCGCGCCGCCGCTCAGGGCGTAGGGGACGCCGAGGAGGCCGCCGAAGGTCGAGAGCACGGCGAGTATGACGAGCGGGACTGTCATCACGAGCGGCGACTCGTGCGGCTCGACGGGGCCGTGGTGGTGTTGCTCTTCGTGCTCCTCGTCGTCGTCGAAAACGTCGTCGGCCGCGCCGCCGTGAGCGTGCGCGCCCGCGTGGCCGTGGCTGTCAACCGACTCGCCGGGCCGGTGGTGCGGGCGGTCGCCTTCTGAGGCCAGGCGGGCGGCGTGACTTCCGCGGCCGTGCTCCTCTTCATCGGCGCGACGGGCAAGAGCGCGCAG
>DASPKR010000480.1:0-6945 GCA_035627975.1 Pyrinomonadaceae bacterium
CTTGATGAGCGACGGTATCCTGATGAGCGACGGCGTCATCCTTAGCAACACCGACGGGTGGCAGCAATATCAGGTATTCCTCTCCAAGGCCATGCTCATGAGCGACGGGGTCGTGCTCGGCGACGGGGTCGTGCTCGGCGACGGCGTGGTGCTCGGCGACGGCGTCGTGCTCGGCGACGGCATCCTGATGAGTGATGGCATCCTGATGAGCGACGGCGTCATCATCAGCAACACCGACGGGTGGCAGCGAGATCACGTATTCCTCTCTAAGGCCATGCTTATGGGAGACGGCGTGGTGCTCGGCGACGGGGTCGTGTTGGGCGACGGCGTGGTGCTCGGCGACGGAGGGGTGATGAGCACGTCGAGCCTCGCCACGGACGCCGCCACGCAGTCGCAGTCCGTGCTCGCCAACGGCGACAACACAGACTGCATGCCGGCCATCCTGACCAAGACCACGACGACCACGACGACCACCACGACCACCACGACTACGACGACGACCACAACCACTAAGAAGAAGTAGTGTGGGGGCGATTCCGTTCAGCTCACCGGAGAGTGCAGCGATGACAACCACTCGCCAGCCGTCATCATCAGCCGGGCCGGACGGGCGCGGCGCCCCGTCCGTAGGGAGGGCCGGGGAACTCTCGACCCACCTGCTGACGGCGGGCGCCGAGCCGGAGGTCGCCTCGTTCCTCGCCGAGCGCCCCGTCCACACCGTCTTCATGGCGAGCCTGCTCCGGGACAACGGGCTTGAGAGCCCGCTCAACCGCGGCTCCTTCTACGCCTGCCGCGACGGCCGCAGCCACCTCGAAGGCGTGGCCCTCATCGGGCACGCGACGCTCATCGAGGCGCGCAGCGAGGCGGCGCTGGCCGCCTTCGCCCGGGTCGCGCAGGAATGTTCGCTCGCGCACCTCGTGCGCGGCGAGCAGGAGAAGGTCGAATATTTCTGGAGCCGCTACTCGGAGTCGGGGGCGACGCCCCGCCTCGTCTGCCGCGAGTTGCTGCTCGAACAGCGGGTGCCGCCCCTGCTCCGCCGCTACATCCGGGGGCTGCGCCTGGCGACGCCCTCAGACACCAATCAGATCATGGAGGTCAACGCCGCGATGGCCTTCGAGGAGAGCGGCGTCAACCCCATGGAGCGCGACCCCGAGGGCTTCCGCCGCCGCACGGCCCGCCGCATCGAGCAGGGCCGGTACTGGGTCTGGACGAGGCGCGGGAGGCTCGTCTTCAAGGCCGACGTCATCGCCGAGACGCCCGAAGCCGCCTACCTCGAAGGCATCTACGTCAGCCCGGAGGAGCGCGGCAAGGGCTACGGCCTGAGCTGCCTGAGCCAGGTCGGGCAGGCGCTGCTCGCCCGCACGGGCGCCGTCTGCCTGACGGTCAACGAGCAGGTCCGCAACACGCTCAGCTTCTACGCGAAGGCGGGCTACCGGCTGAGCAGCTACTACGACACCATATACCTCCAGGGCTCTTAACTCCCCCCGAAGACCATGAGCGCCACGCCAACGGCAGCAGGCAGGCAGAGGCACTTCGATCTCTACAGGTGGGCCGTCGTCCTCCTCGGCGCGGCGGCTTTCGCCTACTCCGCCTCCGTCATACCGGCGGGCGCCATAGACCTGCGCTTTCTGCTGCTCGCCGTGCTGACGGTCGCGGCCAGCGCGCGCCTCTCGGTGCAGATACCGCGCTTCGACACGAACCTGACAGTTTCGGACACCTTCATCTTCCTCGCCCTGCTCCTCTACGGCGGCGGCCCGGCCGTGCTGCTCGCCTCGGCCGAGGGGGTCTGATCCGGCCTCCGCGTCAGCAGGAGTAAGAAGCCCATCACCGTCCTGTTCAACGCGGGCGTCATGGCCTGCTCCACCTTCGCCACCGCCGCCGCCCTGCGCCTCATCTTCGGTGACATTTCGGCCATCGAGCACGGCCTCACCACCACCCTCGCCGCCGCCGTCGGCGCAGTGGCGCTCGTGCAGTACGCGGTCAATACGGGGCTGGTCGCGGCGGGGCTCGCGATCAAGACGGCGAGCCCGCTGTGGCAGACCTGGAGCCGGCACTACCTCTGGTCATCCATTACGTACCTCGCCGGGGCGGCCGCCGCCGGGGTGGTCGTGATGTTTGACGGCACCGTGGGGCTCTACGCCCTCGCCGTCGCCGTCCCCGTCATCTTCGTCGTCTATCTGACCTACAGCCGCTACCTCGAAGACATCAAGGCCACGGCGGCGCAGGCCGAGCGCGCCGAGCGCGAGCGCGCCGAGCAGGCCGAGCGCCACATCACCGAGTTGGAGCGCGCCAACCGCGCGCTCGAAGAGAGCCGGGAGCACTTCCGCCACGCCGCCTACCACGACGCGCTGACGGGGCTGCCGAACCGCCTGCTGCTCGCCGACCATCTGCGCCTCGCCATCGAGCGCGCCAAGCGCCACCCCGGCCACTCCTTCGCCCTCATCTTCCTCGACCTCGACCGCTTCAAGTACATTAACGACTCGCTCGGGCACGCCGCGGGCGACCAACTCCTCGTAACCGTCGGCCGCAGGCTCGGGAACCACCTGCGGCCGACCGACACCGTCGCGCGCCTGGGCGGCGACGAGTTCGCCGTTCTGCTCGACGGGCTGGAGGACGAGGGCGACGCCATACGCGTCGCCGAGCGCATACAGCAGGAGTTGACCACGCCCTTCAACCTCGGCGGGCACGAGGTCTTCACTACCGCGTCCGTCGGGATAACCTTCAGCTCGCCGGGTTACGAGAACCCGGAGAACGTCCTGCGCGACGCCGACACCGCCATGTACCGGGCGAAGGAGAACGGCAAGGCGCGCTACGAGCTGTTCGACGCGGTGATGCACGCGCGCGCCGTCGAGCGCCTGCGGCTGGAGAACGACCTGCGGCGGGCGGTCGAGCGCGGCGAGTTCAGCGTCTATTACCAGCCGATAGTCTCGCTCGACTCCGACAGGGTCACGGGCTTCGAGGCGCTGGTGCGTTGGGAGCACCCCGAGCGCGGCTTCGTGCCGCCGACCGAGTTCATCCCCGTCGCGGAGGAGACCGGGCTCATCGTCGAGGTCGGGCAGTGGGTGCTCAGGGAGTCGTGCCGCCAGATGCGCGAGTGGCAGCGGCTCTCCTTTGACAACCGGCTGCTCACCATCAGCGTCAACCTCTCGGGCAAGCAGTTCCTCCAGCCGAACCTGATCGGCTGCGTCAAGCAGATCCTGCACGAGACGGACCTCGACCCCCGCTGCCTGAAGCTGGAGATCACCGAGAGCGTCATGATGGAGAGCGCCGAGGCGGCGAGCGCCATGCTCGTGCAGCTGCGTCACCTCGGCGTGCAGCTCTCGATTGACGACTTCGGCACCGGCTACTCCTCGCTCTCCTACCTCCACCGCTTCCCCATCAACACCCTGAAGATAGACCGCTCTTTCGTCACCCGGATGGGGGACGCCGGGGAGAACTCCGAGATCATCCGCACTATCCTGACGCTCGCCTCGAACCTCGGGATGGACGTCATCGCCGAGGGCGTGGAATCGAAGGGGCAGCTGGCGCAGCTCAAGGCGATGGGCTGCCATTACGGGCAGGGCTACCTATTCTCCAAACCCGTGGGCGCCGCCGGGGCCGGGGCGCTGATCGGGGCGGGAACGCCCGCACGGGCTAAGCAGGACAGCCCGCCTGAGCCCTCGCCCTTGAAAAGTGAGGACGTGGAGCAATTCAGCAGCGCTTTCGTGATGTGAACTGGCCGATTAACTAGCAGCCGGAGCGGGGGCGAGACTCGTCGCCCCCGCTCCGGCTTTATTCGGGGCCTACAACGGCCTGTGCTTCACTCGACACCGCCTTGCTTCTCTTCGTCGAGCTGGCGGAGCGTGTCCAGGATCAGGTTGGTGTTGCTGAGGGCCTGGATGGTCACGGCGAACTCTTCGGCGCTCTTCTCGAAGTCGAAGGAGCCCGCGGTGAGTTCGACGATGAGGCGGAAGGCCGTATGGCCGCGCGCCTCGCCGCACTCGGCGCCGACTATGCGGCCCTCGTTGAAGAGGACGCGGCCGTGCCTGTCGGGGCTCTCGACGGAGAGCGCGCCGGTCAGGCGCGAGTTCTCTATGACCTGCATGGCGTCGAAAACGCTCACGGTCGAGATGTCTCCGGCGAAGGTGACGGGCTTGCGCTCGGGCTCGGGGCGCGCGGCCGGCTGCGAGGGCGCGTGCTGGTGCAGGTCTGGCCGTCGGGCGCGGCGTATGGCGTCGAGGCCGGGCGCGATGTTGATGCGCGGGTCTATGTGCTTTGCTTCGAGCAGGCGCTCGACCGCGGCCTCGAAGTTCTCGCGCGCGATGTAGAGGTTCGCGAGCGTGAGGCACTGGCGCGCGGCCTCGTCGGTCTGCCTGTGCGAGACGGCGACCTCTCGGAGCTTCTCGCGCAGGACTACCGAGCGCGGGTGGTGGGCGACGGCCTCCTGAAGGCGCTCGATGGCGCGCTGCGGCGCCTTGTACTTGATGAAAAGCTCGGCGTCGAGCATCGCCGCCTCGACGCTCTCGTCCAAACTCTTCGGCCTCTCCGAGTCGCTCATTCGCCTCCAAAGCCCCCGCCTTTCGAGTCTATCACAGTCGGGCGCGGCGCCGTCGGCGCTGCCGATTTCCGCCGAGGCCGAACGCGCCGCCGGCCCTACGAAATGGTGCACCCGCGCCGCTTCGCGTGCGGCTTTAGGGTGCGCGGTAACGTACCGCGGGGCCGCGGGCCGGCCCGAAAGCTCAACTTAAACTTTAGGCCGCGCGGGCTAAATGCCGGTTCGCCGCGGCGGACGATTTAACCCTCAACGGGCCGTCCCACGCGGGAAACATGGCACGCCGCGTGCTCATCAAACCGGCGTCGCTTTGGCCCCCTTTCCAGACTTCGGGTTTTCACGGAGGACGGCTGTTGATGCAGGAAGAGCTTACGATGAGCAGCTTAGGCGCCGCGACTGTCCGGCTGGTTGACGCGAGCTGGGGGGCGTACCTCCAGCGCGCCTTCGCAAGCCTGAAGGCCGCGGGCGAGCGCCGACGCACGGACGGCGTCCACGCGCTCGTCGGCCGCCTGCGCCGCACGCGCCCGTCCACCTACGAACACTGCGTGAGGGTGGCGCGCTACTCGCGCATGGCCGGGCGCGCGCTCGGCATGGAAGAGGCGCGGCTGCGGCAGCTCTCCTCGACGGCGATGATGCACGACATAGGGAAGATACTCGTCCCGGAGTCAATCCTGAGCCGCCCGCGCCGGCCCACGCGCGCCGAGAGATTCATACTCCACCTGCACCCGAACCTGGGCGCGCTGCTCGCCTCCTACTTCGGCCTGCCGGCCGAGCTGCGCATACGCACGCAGCACCACCACGAACGCTGGGACGGGCGCGGCTACCCGCACCGCCTCGGCGGCGAGGAAATCCCCTTCATGGCCCGCATAGTCCAGGTCGCCGACACCTACGACGCGATGGTCGCGCAGCGGGCTTACAACTCGCCCCGCACGCACGAAGAGGCCGTGGCCGAGCTGCGCCGCGAGTCCGGCACGCAGTTCGACCCGCTGATGGTCGAAGCCTTCCTCGACTCTTTCCCGGAACGGAGCGGCGCGGCATGAGCACTTGGATGAGACGAGTGAGGCGCCGCATAGCGCGAGCCCGAGCGCGGTGCGGCAAGTTCAGGTCGCACGCGAAACCCTGCGACCGCCCCGCCTGAGCGCCGCCGCGGGCGGGCCACGCCTTCACCTCAACTTAAAAACCCTCCCGGTCAAAAATCAACCCTCAATCCGACTCGCACCGTGCGCGGGCGCATGGTGCGCGCGGGGACTAGAAAAGTTTCGGCGAAGGCCCGGCGCTGCTCGTCGGTCGCCGCGGGGCGGAGCGCGCTGAAGTTGATGAACTCGGCGCCGAAGGTGAAGACCGTCTTGTTGAGGAGGTTGTCAACTTCTACCACGGGGCGCAGGCGCAGGCGCTCGTTGATGCGGAACTCGCGCGCGAGGCTTGCGTCGAGGTCGAAGAGGGCCGGGCCGATGCCGGCGTTGCGGGGCAGGTCGCCCGCCTGGCCGATGAGCGGCAGGCGGAAGGATTCGAGCAGCCGCGCGTCGAGCGGCTCGCCGGGGCGGCGCCAGCGTATGAGTCGCGGGTCTCCGCGGAAGGACGGGCGGTCGTTGCTGACGTCGTCGAGGTTGCGGTCGGCGCCGCCTGTCGAGACGTTGAAGGGCGCGCCGGAGGCCGCGCGCAGCACGAAGCCGAGGCGCAGCGAATAGAGCGCGGGCGGCGCGTCGAACGTGCCGGAGACGACGAGTCGGTGGCGCCGGTCGAGCAGGCTGCGGGCGCGCTCGCTCCTGAAATCGCCCGCGCGCACGGCGCTCGAAGTGTTCACGACCCCGTCGTCAACGAGGCGCGAGAGTGTGTAGGCCGCGCGCAGCGAGGCGCGGAAGCCCGCGGGCGCCCGCGCCTCGCGCCGCCGCGCCTCGACGGTCAGGCCGTGGTAGAAGCTGTTGCCGGCGGAGACTAGCTGCTCGACCTGACCGCGCGAAGGGTCGGGGCGTAAAGGCTGGAGCGCGGCGAGCGCCGCTTCCAGAGCGGTCGTTGAGCCCACGCTGTCCAGGTTAAAGACCGTGATGGGGACGCCGAATTCCATAACACGAGTTATGGCGTCGGCGTTGGCGGAAGTTGGGGAGAGGCGGAAGCGCACCAGCTCGCCCGCGGCCACCGCGTCATAGACGGGGCGCGCGCCCGAGGCGTCTCGGAAGTTCGGGAAGTCGCGAGAGAGAAGGTACTCGGCGAAGTCGCGCAAGCCGACCGGAAGACGAGGGGCGTTCGCGTTTTATATTAACCAAAAAGTTGTGTGTATGATACGCCGCCCTTTAATTATGCGGGTTCGGACGCAGTCACATAAATATTTTGTGTGATCGTCTGGCGAGAGAAATGCTTATCACCGTCGTTTCTACGACGAGAAGCTAGTGAGACTTTCACCTGATTCGGGATGTGCG
>DASPKR010000481.1:0-5072 GCA_035627975.1 Pyrinomonadaceae bacterium
CGCAGACGGGCGGCCCCGTCGGCTTCATACAAGACTTCTTCGTAAACACGCGCTGGCGCCGCACCGGCACCCTAGTCAAATAAGTCGTAAACAATTCGTGACTCTTTCGACTCCCGGCGCGCCGACACTACGGCGCCGGAGGGGAGGGATTCACGATGCTTAAGTCTTTGAGCCTCGGGGGGCTCGGCTGGAAGGAGCTGGCGAAGCGGGTCTGGGCTGAGGCCAGCGAGGACGACGTGCTTGGGCGCGCCGCCCAGCTCGCCTACTACTTCCTGCTCGCGCTCTTCCCGGCGCTCCTCTTTCTGGTCTCGCTCATCGGCTACTTCGCGGGCGAGGACAGCGAGCTGCGCGCAGACCTCTTCCGCTACCTGAGCACGGTGCTCCCGGGCGAGGCGTCGCAGCTCGTTGACGACACAGTGCGCGACGTGACGCAGGGCAGCGGCGGGGGCAAGCTCTCCTTCGGCATACTCGCCACGCTCTGGGCCGCCTCGAACGGCATGGGCGCCATCAGCGAGGCCCTCAACGTCGCCTACGACGTGAAGGAGACGCGGCCGTGGTGGAAGGCCCGCCTCGTCGCCGTGGGGCTCACGCTCGCGCTCGCGTTCCTAATCATCTCGGCGCTCGTCCTCGTCCTCTACGGCCACTCGCTGGCCGAGTGGGTCGCGGTCGCCTTCGGCCTCGGCCACGCCTTCGAGCTGACGTGGAAGGTCGTCCAGTGGCCGATAGTCCTGCTCTTCGTGCTGCTCGCCTTCGCGCTCATTTACTACTTCGCCCCTTCGGTGCGCGACCAGGACTGGAAATGGGTCACGCCCGGCTCGCTCGTCGCCGTCGTGCTCTGGCTGCTGGTCTCCTTCGGCTTCAAGTTCTATCTGAACTTATTCAACTCCTACAGCGCCACCTACGGCACGCTCGGCGCCGTCATAATCCTCATGCTCTGGTTCTACCTGACGGGCGCGGCCATACTCGTCGGCGGCGAGATAAACTCCGAGGTAGAGCACGAGATGGCGAAGCAGGGCGCGCCCGACGCCAAGGAAAAGGGCGAGAAGAGCCCCGGCGGGCGGAAGGAGCGCGCAACGACAGCGTCGAGGAGGGGCAAGACCGCGGCACCGGAGAAGGGGAGCGCGGGCGGCCGCGACGCCGCGCGCTCGTTCAGCGTCAAGAAACTCGCCGTCGTCCTCGGCGCGCGTGCGCTCGGCATGGCGGGCCTCGGCGCGCGCAAGTCGAGGTAGGTGAGGTTAAAACGCCGCGTCACATCTGCGCCATCGCGACGCCGAGCAGTAGGACTTTCTTGATGCCCTTGTAGATGGGCTCTATCTCGCACCATTCTGTGAGGGCGTGCGAGTCGCCGCAGGGCGCCGCGCCGGTAGAGATGGCGGAGATGCCGGCTATCAAAGCGACGTTCGAGTTGTTCGAGCCCGTTATGGTTATCGAGGGCTGGAACCCCATCGCGTAGTGGACGGCCTCGGAGGTCTTCACCAGCGCGGACTCGCGGTGGCCCGGTATCTGCGCCGCGGGCGTCGAGGAGATGAGCTCCGTCCGCACCGTCATCTTCTCGCGCTCGGCCTCCTCCTTCACAATCGCCGCTATCTTCTTCTCAAGGTCTGCTATCACGTCGCTGCTGGTCGAGCGCAGGTCAACGGTGAACCACGCGTCCCCGGCCTTCGCGTTGACAACGTCGGAGCCGCCCGTCATGCCTATGTTCAGATTCGAGGGCGGGCTCGAAGGCACGGGCAGCTCGTATATGCGCGCGATGGCGCGGGCCATCGGGAGCGTCGCGGAGTGGGGCGGCGTGCGCGAGCGCGTGTGGCCGCCGGGGCCTATGAAGTGGTGCCTGTACCAGTTGATACCGATGCCGCCGTAGGTGAAGCCCTCGTAGCCGCCGTCGAGCGCGATGTAGTGGCCTATCTTCGCCTTGTTCTCCTTGACGTACTCCTCTACGCCGCGGAAGGTCGTCTCCTCCTCGACGGTGAAGAGGAAGACGATGTCGCCTTTGGTCTTTACGTCGGCCGCGTCGAGGGCGCGCGCGACGGCGAGCATGGCGACTATGTTGCGCGTGTCGTCGCCCACGCCCGGCGCGTAGAGGCGGCCGTCGCGCATCTCCGCCTTAATCTTCAGCCCCTCCTGGAACACGGTGTCGAGGTGCGCGTCAATGACGACCGTCGGGCCGCCGCCCGTCCCCTTTCGCGTGGCGACGAGGTTCCCGGCCGAGTCGTAGCGCACGTCCAGCGACTTCTGCTCGCGCAGGATTTTCTCTACGAGGGCCGCGCGCTCGCGCTCCTTGCCGGAGGGCGCGTTCACCTCCGTTATGGCTATCCACTCGCGCAGTATGCGTTCGCGGCTCTTCTCGACGTGGTCGAAGGCGGCAAGGACTTCCGGGCGGGCCATCAGCGCCTTTACGTGCGCGTCGTAGGGGGAGGCGCCGGCCCGCTGCACGCGCAACGGCGCGGCCGGGGCCGAGAGGCAGACGGCGGCCATGCAGGCGGCCAGAATAAATCTCTTGCAAGACCGTGGGATTCCCATAAACTGTGTCGGCACCGGGCAGTCAGTAGGACGGGCGCGCGCTCACCTGCCCGCGCAGCCTCTTGATCTTGTGGCCGAGCAGCTGGAAAGGCACGTGCTCGGCGTGGCGCCCGACGCTGCGCATCAGCTCGACCATGCGCAGCGCCCCGTCGGCGTTGCGCGTGTGGACGATGACGGGCGTGGCGGCGAGGCGGTCGGGGTGCTCGGCGAGCCAGCGCGCGACGGCGTAGCCGGTGCGCTCGTCGTCGAACGTCTCGGCGTAGTAGTGCTCGGGCAAAAGGTCGTGGTCGAGGAATATGAGGTCGTAGTGGTTCGACTTGAGCAGCTCGATGGCGCGCTCGTGGTCGGATGCGACTTCGAGCGTGTCGCCCTTGAACTGCCGGCTGAACCACTCGTGCCGGGCCGTGTCGTCGTCCAGAAGAAAGACGCGCGCTCTCTGGCGCGGCGTCATAAGGTTGTCCAGGCCGAGCCGTCGTAGTAAACCTTGCAAGGCACCCATCGTTTTTACGGCCGCCGCGCCCGGCGGCCGGAGCGTCGGCCGGGGCGGCGCTTCTCCTCATGTTCGTTCCGGGGGAGGCTTGAGGACTATAGCACAACGCCGCGGCGCGGCTTGAACGGCGGCCTGCGTTCGTGGCATGTTTGCCCGAAGCCGGACAGGGAGCTTGAAGGGATGAGCAAATGCCCGTACTGCGCTAGGCCCCTTCGGATGGGCGGGCTAAAGTGCCGCGCCTGCCGCCGCTTCATCCTGCGCAGGTGCCACGTCGTCTTCCTTGTTTTGCTCGGCATAGCCGCCGCCGTCGTGCTCCTCGAACTGATCGCACGCATGTCCTGAGCCCGCCGGATGAAGCAGATTCTACAGAACCGAAGAACCGGCGCCGTCGAGGTGGCGGACGTGCCGGCCCCGGCATTGCGGCGAGGCCGTGTGCTCGTGCGCGCGGCCGCCTCGCTCATAAGCGCGGGGACTGAGCGCGCGGCCGTGGGCGACAACAGGAAGGGGCTGCTCGGGCGCGCGGTCGCGCAGCCTGAACTGGTGAGGAAAGCGGTCGCGCGGGCGAGGGAAGAGGGCCTGATGAGCGCGGTCGAGGCCGTGCGCTCGAAGCTCGAAGAATCGGTGGCGCTGGGCTACAGCGCCGCCGGCGTGGTCGTCGGCGTGGGCGAGGGCGTCGAGGGTTTCCGCGCAGGCGACCGCGTGGCGTGCGCTGGTCTAGGTTACGCCTCTCACGCCGAGGTGCTCTCCGTGCCGAAGAACCTGTGCGCGCGCGTCCCCGAGGGCGTCGAATTAAGTGAGGCTGCATACGCGACGCTCGGCGCGATTGCCTTGCAGGGAGTGCGGCTCGCCGCGCCCACGCTCGGCGAGAGCGTCGTGGTCGTCGGGCTCGGCCTTCTGGGGCAGCTCGCGACCCAGTTGCTCACGGCGAACGGCTGCCGCGTCTTCGGCGTTGACCCGGACGCGGGCCGCGTCGCGCTCGCGCGCTCGCTCGGCGCGGACGACGGCTGCGCGCCCGACGAGGGCGCCGCCCGTAAAATCCTCGACTGGTCGCGCGGCCGCGGCGCCGACGCCGTGTTGATTACGGCGGCGACTGAGTCTAGCCAGCCGGTCGTGCTGGCCGGCGAAGTGTCACGCCTGAAGGGGCGCGTCGTCGTGGTCGGGCAGGTCGGGATGGAAGTGCCGCGCGACCTCTACTTCAGGCGCGAGCTTTCGCTACAGGTCTCGATGTCTTACGGGCCGGGGCGCTACGACCCCGAGTACGAGGAGCGCGGCCACGACTACCCCGTGGCCTACGTGCGCTGGACTGAAGGGCGAAACATCGAAGCCTTCCTCGACCTGCTCGCGGCAGGCCGCGTCAACGTCTCGCGCCTGACGACGCACCGCTTCCCCGTCGAAGAAGGCGCGCAAGCCTACCGGCTGATTACGGGCGAGGCGGGCGAGCCTTACCTCGGCGTGCTGCTTGAGTACGACGCCGAGCGCGAGCTGGGGCGCCGCTTCAGTCTGAAACCTCGCGCGGCCGAAAGCGTTGACGAGAGGGCGGCCGCCTCGAAGGCGGCCGCCGTGCGCATCGGGCTTGTCGGGGCGGGCGGTTACGCGACCGCGATGCTTCTGCCGCAGTTCAAGGCGGCGGGCGCCGAGTTGGTCTCAATCGCGACGGCCTCGGGCGTGTCGGCCCTAAACGTCGGCCGGCGGTTCGGCTTCGAGTCCTGCGCCTCGACCGCCGAGGAGGTCATAGAAGACCCGAGCGTTAACCTCGTCGTTGTGGCGACGAGGCACGACAGCCACGCGCGGCTCGCCCGTCTCGCGCTCGAAGCGGGGAAGAGCGTCTTCGTCGAGAAGCCGCTCGCGCTCTCGGAGGAGGAGCTCGAAGGGGTGCTCGGCGCCGCTCGCCGCTCCGCCGGCCGCCTGATGGTCGGCTTCAACCGTCGCTTCTCGCCACTCGCCGTGAAGGCGAAGGAGTTCTTCGAGGGGCGGCGCTGGCCGCTCTCTATAGTCTATCGCGTGAACACCGGCCGCGTGCCGCGCGAGCACTGGTCTCAAAACCCTGTCGAGGGCGGCGGCC
>DASPKR010000482.1:0-3454 GCA_035627975.1 Pyrinomonadaceae bacterium
AAGAAACTCGCGGGGCTCGTCTTCGAGGGCGGCGGCGAAGGCGTGCGCCCCGGCGCGCGCCTCAAGAGCGGGGAAGGCGCGAGGGCGGCCGGGCAGGTCACGTCCGTCGCTCGCTCTCCGCGGCTCGGCCGCCTCGTCGCGCTCGGCATCGTCAAGTATGACTTCCTCGCGCCGGGGACTACGCTTCAAGTCTTCGACGGTGAGGAGGAAGTTTGCGCGGCGCGCGTCTCGGGGCTGCCGCACGTGCGCGGGAGCTGGCACGCGGCCGCGGAGGGAGAGGGCGATGGGCGCTGAGGGCGAAGGCGCACGGGGTGGCGGGCTCGCTTACGAGCAGGCGCGGCTCGCCTACACGATCATACAGTCGCTTCTCGAGCACACGCGCGTCACGCAAGACCTCGTCGCGCTGATGGCGCAGGTCATTGACGCGGAGACACAGGAGGCCCTCACGGGCACGCCCTACTGGGCCGCCTACATGGACAGCCGCCGCGCGCTGGAGCGCACGCGGCAGGACGTGGAGAAGTTCGCCGAGGTCTGGACGCGACTGGCCGAAGAGGCCGAGCCCCGCGCCGGCTCCTGAAGGGGCCGCGACAGCTGTCCTGATTTTACTGCCCCCTCATCTCGGAAAGTTCCCGCCCACAACTCGATTGTCTCGCCCGAGGCGGCGGCACCGCGCTTGCCTCCAACGCCGTGTTAAAGGAGGTCGTGTGTTAATGAGAGTGATGCTGACGGCCGTCGCGCTGCTCTTCGCGCTCGCGGCGCCGTCTCGCGCGCAGACCTTCGAGGTCGGCGGGGCGGGCGCGTGGCGGGGCGAGCACGAAGAGTGGGCGCTACAAGCCCTCTTCACCAAGGACGGCCGCGAGGTCGTCTCGGCCGGGCTGGACGGGCGCGTGCGTTTCTGGGACGCGGCGACGGGCAAGCTCGCGCGCGAGCTTAAGGCGCCGAGCCCGGTGCTCTCGCTCGCGCTCTCGCCCGACGGGTCAAGGCTCGCGGCCGGCGACGCGCGCGGCGTAGTGAGCCTCTGGGAAGTCGCCACGGGGCGGCTCGAACGTGAGTTGAAGACGGGCGCGCGGGCCGTCAACGCGGTCGCCTTTAACTCGGACGGCTCGGCGCTCGCGGCCGGGTGCGAAGACGGGCGCGTGCGCGTGTGGCCCGCGGCCGAAGGGGGCGAGAAGCCCGCGGCCGAGGTCGAAGCGGGCGGCGACGTGGTGTCGCTCGTCGGCGTGCCGGGGCAACCGTCGCGGCTCGCGCTCGGCGTGCTCAACCGCAAGGAGCCGACGAAGAGCGGCGTCGCCGTCCTCGACTGGCCCACGAAAGAGCGCGTTCATTTCTTCAAGGGCAGCCCCGGCGTGCGCACGCTCGCGGCGTCGCCGGACGGGCGCCTGCTCGCGGCCGCGGGCTTCCGTCCGGCGACGCTGCTCTCGCTCGTCCCAGCGGAGGGCGGGCGGTTCGAGGCGAGCGTGCGCGTGCTCGGCGAGTCGGACGAGCCGGCGCATATCGCAGTGTGGGACTTGAAGACGGGCAAGGCGCTTTCGGTCTTCACGGCGGAGCTGGGCGGGGCGGCGCTCGCCTTCTCGCCGGACGGGCGGTTACTGGCCTCGGCCGGCGAGCACGGCGTGTTGCTCTTCGACGCGGAAGTCTTCCTCGAGCGCGGCCGGGCCGGGTCGCGCACGCGCGTGAGCGCGATTGCCTTCGACGCGCCGGGCGCGCGCCTCGCGATTGCGCGCGAGCGCGAGCGGCCGGGCGCGGGCAAGGGAGGCCCCGAGGGCCTGCTCGACCCCGCGCTCGTGGCGGCGGCGCTGGCGGCGAAAGACGCTGTGCACTCGGGCGCTTACGTCGCGGGCCCGGGCGCGAGCGTGACGGGCGGCTCGACGGTGGAAGTCGTCGCGGTGCGCGAGCGCACGTCGCCCGAGTCGGCGAGGCTGTGGGAGGCGACGCGGCTACTTCGGGGCGACGCCGCGGCGGCGCGCGCTGCGCTCGAAAAGTTGACCAAAGATTTCCCGTCCTACGGCGAGGCCCGGCGCGTGCTGGCGGTGCTCTCGAAGGACGGGCGCGGCGCCCGAGAGTGGGCCGAAGGGGCGGTCAAGGCCGACCCCGCCTGCGCCGCCTGCCACCGAACGCTCGGCGACCTTCTCTTCAACGCGGATGAGTTCGCCGCTGCGGTCGCGAGTTACCGACGCGCGCTCGAGCTCGACCCCGAAGCGGGGCTCGTCGCCGGCCGGCTCGCAGACGCACTCAACCGGCTCGCGCTCTCGCGCCTAAAGCCCGATAACGCGGCGAGCCGCCGCGAGGCGGCCGCGCTGTTCGAAGAGGCTCTGCGGCTGCGGCCGGCCGACGCGCAGATAATCAACAACCTCGCGTCCATACACTACTTCGGCAGAGACCTCGACGGCTCGATAAGGCTGCTCGAGCTTGCGCGCCGGCTGCGGCCCGACATGGCGCGCATACACTACGACCTCGGCCACAGCTACCGCTACAAGGGCCGCACGGAGGACGCCGTCCGTTCCTACCGCCGCTACGTCGCGCTCGGCGAGCCGGGCGAGGAGGCCCGCGTCGAGCGCGCGAAGAAGATCATAGAAGAGCTGACGAAAAAGCAGTAGGCAGAAGGCGGAAAGCAGAAGGCAGTCAAGAGGAGTTATCTTGACTGCCTTCTGCTTTCTCTTTTCAGAAGAGCGACGGCTGGTCTTCGAGGTCTCCCGGCTCGACGACCGCCTGGCCGAGGAGGCGCTTGAGCTTGTTGGCGCTGGCGGGCGCGTGCCCCTCGTAGAAGTTGCTGAAGTAGGCGAATACTTTGGGGACGCGCTCGCGTAGGCGCTCGATTGCGGCGGCCCACCTTTCAAGCCCCGCGTCGCGCGGGCGCTGCACTTCGTCGAAGCGCGTGAGGTCGCGCTCGCCCATCCAGCGCAGGTAAGCGAAGTCTGTGGAGTCGAGCGTCGCGGCGGCCGCGCGCCAGACGCGCTCGCGCGCCGCCCACCGTCCCTCGACAAGCGCGAGCGAGACGTTCGCGCTCCGCGCGAGCGGCCCTAAAATCTCCGCCTCGAACCAGAACGAATCCCGGAACTCGAAGGCGAAACGTATGTCGCGGGGAAGCCACGCGAGGAACTCTTCGAGCGCCGCCGAGTTCTCGCGCGTCGCCTCGAACTGCGGCGGCAGTTGCACGAGCACGGCCGCGAGCTTCGGGCCGAGCCGACGAGCGCGCGCGCAGAACTCTTCCAGCCCTTCGCGCGCGGCCCGGCCGCGCAGCGCGTGCGTGTGCGTTATCGCCTGCGGCAGCTTGAGCGCGAATGTAAAGCCGTCGGGCGTGCGCTTCGCCCAGCCGTCAACGGCCGGCTCCGAAGGCGTCGCGTAGAAGGTCGAGTCAACCTCCACGGTGTCGAAGGCGCGCGCGTATATGTCGAGCATGTCGGGGGCGCGAGTGCCGCGCGGGTAGAAGACTGCGCGGCCGCTTCCGGGCGGC
>DASPKR010000483.1:0-2785 GCA_035627975.1 Pyrinomonadaceae bacterium
CGGCGCCGAGCGTCGAGTTGTTGAGCCAGTGGCCGCCGTCAACGACGATGACGGCGCCGTTGATGAAGCTCGCAGCGTCGGAGCACAAGAAAACGGCGCAGGTCTCTACGTCGCGTATGCGCCCGAAGCGGCCGAGCGGGACTGAGCGCCGCAGCCGCTCCTTAACGTCCGGCGGGACGAGGCGCTTCATCCCCTCTGTGTCTTCAATCGGCCCCGGCGCGATGGCGTTCACGCGTATCCCGTGGCGGCCCCACTCTACGGCGAGGTTGCGCGTCAGGGCGTCAACGCCGGCCTTCGCCGCGGAGACGTGTAGCTGGTACGGCGTCCCGACGTAGTGGAGCGTGGCGCTGATGTTTAGAATCTGGCCGCGCCGTTTTTTAAGCTCCGCGAAGGCGGCGCGGCAGACGTTGAAGGTGCCTTTGAGGTCTATGTCAACGACGGTGCCGAAGCCGTTGGGGGAAAGCTCGGCCGCCGGGCAGAGGAAGTTGCCGGCCGCGCCGTTGACGACGATGTCGAGCGCGCCGAAGCGCTCGACGGCGGCCGCGACGGCGCGCTCGACCTGCGCGTAGTCGCGCACGTCGGCCGCGAACGCCAGAGCCTCGCCGCCCGCTTGATTTATCGCCGCCGCAGCGGGCTCAAGATTCTCAATCTTCCTACTCACGAGCGCGACGCGCGCGCCCGCCTCGGCGAGGGCGCGGGCCACGCCGCCCGTTATCCCCGTGCCACCGCCCGTCACGAGCGCCACGCGCCCCGCCAGCACGCCCTCGCGGAAAATGCTCACAACGCCTTCGCTCATGCCGCCCGCAGCGCCTCCCGCAAAGTCAGTCTCCCGTTGTAGAGCGCGTCGCAGACGATGACGCTGTCAACGCCGCAGCGCCTTATCGTGCGAAGCCGCTTTATGTCTGCGAGCGACGTGACGGCGCCCGACGCCGTCACGCGCAGGCCCGACTCGCGCGCAATCGCGCAGGTCTGGCCGAGGTCGAAGCGCCGCGCCGAGGCGCGCTCGCGCGAGACCTCCGCGTAAACGACGCGGTCAACGCCCGCGTCGGCCGCGCGCCGCGCAAGCTCCACCGCGCTCAGCTTCGCGGCCCCGCGCTCGCGCCCGTCTGCGAAGACGACCGAGCCGCGGCGCGCGGCGATGCCGACGCATACGCGGAAGCCGAAGAGCTGCACGAATTTTTCGAGCGTCTCGGGCGACTCCGCTGCCAGCGCGCCTATGACGACCTGCGCCGCGCCGTACTCGATTAGCTGCTGCACGTCGGCGACGCCGCGCACGCCCCCGGCGAACTGAACCGGGATCTCAACGGCGCGGATGACGCGGCGCGCTGCCTTGCGGCTTTTCGAGTTAGGGCCCGCCGCCTCGTCGTCCAAATCAACTACGTGTAGCATGCGCGCGCCCGCGCCCTCGAACCTCTTCGCGACCTCGACGGGGTCGCCGTCGTATGCCTTCGCCCCGCCCGCGCGGGCCGGCGCGGGCCGCGCGCACCGTCCGTCCTTCAATTCAACGGCGGGAATGATGAGCATGGTAAATGGCGAATAGTAAATGGCGACAGGGGCGAAGCAGTCGCTCCCATTTACCGTTTACTGTTCAAGGCTTCTTCGGCGTGGGCGTCGGCCCCTCCTCGCCGCCGGTTACGTTGGGGTTGACAGGCAGGGGCGGCGGCTCTCCGTACTCGCCCTCCTGCGGCGTGCCTTCCACCTGCGGCGAGAGCTCGCTTATGTTCTTGATGGCCTCCTCGTTGTCGAGGTCGAGGCGCTGCGCGCGGCGGTAGTCTTCGAGCGCCTCGCGCGTGCGCCCGGCCGTCCGGTGCGCGTTGGCGCGCATGACGTAGGCGCGCGCGAGGAGTTGTCTCGTGTCCTCGTCGGCCGGGTTCTTCTCGGCGAGCTTTTCGAGGCGGCCGATGTTGGCGTCGAGCTTCGTCGAGTCGGCCGTCTGCGCGCCCGCGGGGTTGGCGGCGGCGTTGGAGGCCGAGCCCTGCTGCCCTTCGCCCTTCTTCGAGTCGCCGCCCCGGCACGCAGGCGCGAGCGTAAGCAGCGCGAGCGCAGCGGTCGCCGCGAGCGTCCTCTTCGTCGTCTCGGTCATCGAGCCCTCAGCCCCCCTGCACGTAGGGGCGCGACTGAACTATGTATATCTGGCCTCGCATGTAAATCCACTCGATGTCCTGCTCCCTTCCGCGGAACACGTTCTTGATGAGCGAAGCGGTGCGCGCGAGCCGCCTCACCATCTCGTCCGTGAGCACGGCGCGCTCGCCCGAGATGGGGACTTCGCGGACGCCGCCCGCCTCGTCGAAGGTGAGCAGGCTCTCCTCCTCCGAGCGCGTCAAGACCTTCACGGAGTTTGCGCGCGGGAGGAAGATGACCTGCTCGGGGATCCTCTTGCCCTCGACGACCTTTATCCCGAGGCCGCGCTTGGCGCTGATGTAGATGGCGCCTCGGTTCTCGGGGTCGAACGGGTCGGCCGTTATCATCACGCCGGCGCTGTCGGCGTTGACGCCCTCCTGTATGAGCACGCCCATGTAAGCGAGCGTGTGGTCAACGCCGGCGCGCTCGCGAGCCTCGTAGGCCTGGAAGTTCCAGAGCGACGCCCACACGGTCTTTATCGCCTCTACGAGCTTCTCCTCGCCCTTGACGTTCGGCACGGTGTCGTAGATGCCCGCGCCGCTGAAGTTCGGCAGGTCTTCGACGTTCGAGGAGCTTCGGACGAAGAGGCCCTTGCCGGCGTACTCGGCGCGCACCTTCCTGAGCACGGCCTCGCGCAGCGAGTCGCTCATGCGCCCGGCCTTGA
>DASPKR010000484.1:0-3792 GCA_035627975.1 Pyrinomonadaceae bacterium
GCGTATCGTGCGCTGCATTTCGCCGAGGCGGCGGAAGGCAGCGGTCGAGCGCAGCCACTCGCGGTTGTCGAAGGCAGGTATGCCGGAGAGCACACGGCCGGGCGGAATGTCGTGGCTGGTGGCGCTCTTGGCGGTGATGACGACGTCGTCGCCGATTCGCAGGTGGCCCGCGACGCCGACTTGGCCGGCGAGTATGACGCGGCTGCCGACGTGCGAGCTGCCGGCTAATCCCACCTGCGCGCACAGGAGCGAGTCTTCGCCGACCGTGCACGAGTGGCCTATCTGCACGAGGTTGTCTATTTTCGTGCCGCGCGCGATGCGCGTCTCGCCGACCGAGGCGCAGTCAATCGTGGCGCACGCTCCTATCTCCACGTCGTCCTCTATACAGACGCGGCCGGTTTGCGGGATTTTCAGCCAGCTGCCCTCCTCGTCTTTAGCGTAGCCGAAGCCGTCGGAGCCGACGACGGCGTTGTTGTGTATTCGCACGCGCGCGCCAACCTGCGTGCCTTCGCGGAGGGCCACGCCGGAGTGGAGGACTGAGTCGTCGCCTACGCGGGCGCCGTCGTAGATGGTCACATTCGGGTGTATGAGGACGCGTCGGCCGATCTCGACGCCGCGGCCTATGACGGAGCAGGCGCCGACGTGCGTGCCTTCGCCGAGCCGCGCGGTCGGGTCAACGACCGCCGAGGGGTGGACGAAGGGCTCGAACTCCGGCTCGGGGTGGAAGGTGCGGAGGGCGCGGGTGTATGCGAGGTAGGGGTCGCGTGCGCGCAGCGCGGCGATGTCGCCGCGGCCGACCTCGACGCCCTCGCCGACGTAGATGGCGGAGGCGCGCGTCGTCTGCACGCGCGGCGTGTAGCGGGGATTGGCGAGGAAGGTCACATGGCCGGGCTCGGCCTCGTCGAGGCCGGCGGCCCCCGTAATCTCGACCTCGGCGAAGTCGCCCTGGACGGTCGCGCCGGTCAGTCGCGCAAGCTCTGAGAGTTTCATGACGGCAAGTTTACATTAAGTTGACGGGGTCTATCTCGACGTTGACCGAAGCCGTGTCGCAGCCGGGCGTGCGCGCGGCGTCGGCGAGCGCCATCTCGACGACGCCGCGCAGGCGGGGGCGGTTGCGGGACTTAATGAGAATCTGCACGCGGTGCTCGCCGCGCAGGCGCGCGAGCGGGGCGGGCGCGGGGCCGAGGACGCGCACCTGACGGTCGGCGTTGGCGTCGTCGAGGGCTCGGCGGATTTCGGCGGCCGTGGCCTGCACGCGCGTCAAGTCCTCGCCGCGCACGAGCAGCGAGGCGAGCGCGACGAAGGGCGGGTAGCTCAAGTTGCGGCGGTAGTTAATCTCCTCGTCGAAGAAGGCGTCGTAGTCCTGCTCGCAGGCGTGGCGCAGAGCGTAGTGGCTCGGGTGGTAAGTCTGTATGAGCACGCGGCCGGGCAAGTCGCCGCGGCCGGCACGCCCCGCGACCTGCGTGATGAGTTGGAAGGCACGCTCGGCTGCGCGGAAGTCAGGCAGGGCGAGCCCTGCGTCAACAGAGACTACGCCGACGAGCGTGACGTTCGGGAAGTCGTGGCCCTTGGCTATCATCTGCGTGCCGACGAGCATGTCGAGCTCGCCCGCGGCGAAGCGCAGAATCGCCTGCTCGTAGGTGCTTCGGCGCGCCGTCGTGTCGCGGTCGAGGCGCGCGATGCGCAGGGCGGGGAAGCGGGCGCGCAGGATTTCTTCGACCTGCTCTGTGCCTTCGCCGATGAAGTATATGAACTGCCCCTTGCACGCGGGGCATTCGGTGGGCGTGCGCTGGCGGAGGTTGCAGTAGTGGCAGATGAGGCTGTGCTCGCTGCGGTGGTATGTGAGCGTCACGTCGCAGTTGGCGCAGTTGATGCGCTCGCCGCAGGAGCGGCAGAGGACGAAGCTCGAATAGCCGCGGCGGTTGAGGAGCACGATTGACTGCTCGCCGCGCGCGTGCGTCTCCTCGATGGCCGCCAGTAACTCCGGCGAGAAGACCTCGGGCCTGCCCGCGGAGCGGAACACGTCGCGCATGTCAACAATCTCTGCTCGGGCCATCGCGCGGCCGGCGATGCGGCTGGGCAGGCGGAGGTAGCCGTACTTGCCCGCGCGGGCGTTCTGGAACGATTCGAGCGAGGGCGTGGCCGAGCCGAGCACGACGACGGCGCGCTCCTTGAGGGCGCGCATGACTGCGGTGTCGCGGCCGTTGTAGTAGGGCGACTCCTGCTGCCGGTATGAAGCCTCGTGCTCCTCGTCAACGACGATTATGCCGAGGTCGGAGACGGGCGCGAAGACGGCCGAGCGCGTGCCGATGACGACGCGCGCCTCGCCGCGCTTCAGGCGCCCCCACTCGTCGAAGCGCTCGCCCGTGGTGAGCGACGAGTGGAAGATTGCGACGGCGTCACCGAAGTGCGCGCGCAGGCGGCGCGAGAAGACGGGCGTCAACGCTATTTCGGGGACGAGCATCATGGCCGTGCGGCCCCGGCGCAGCGCCTCTCGCATGGCGCGTATGTAGATTTCTGTCTTGCCGCTCCCCGTGACGCCGTGCAGTAGGAAGGCCGCGTAGCCGCCGCGCGCCTGCGCGTCGTTTATCTCGCGCAGCGCCGCGGCCTGCGCTTCGGTCAGGTGGAACTCGTCACGGTCGGGGAGCTGTGCGCCGGCGAGCGGGTCGCGGCGGACTTCGCGCACGAAGACTTCGAGGAGGCGGCGACGCTCCAACGTCTGTATGGTCGCGGCGCTCGCCTGCGCGGCTTCAAGCAGCTCGGCAAAGAGCATCTCGCCGCCCGCGCCGACGAGCGCCCCGACGACGCGCTGCTGGGCGGCCGTCAGAGGGCGCGAGCCGTTCGTCTCAGCGCCGTCCGGCGGCAGGAGTCGGACGGCCTTGCGCCGCTTCGGCTTGGCCTGCGCGCCGCGTGCCCGGTGCGAGAGCGTGACCCACCCCGAACGCTGCAACTCGCGGGCGGCCTTCGCGGCGCGGGCCTGCCCCAACTCGCGCGCGGCCTCGCGAAGTGTTGTCGAGCCGTCGGCCGAAGCCAGGCGAAGGACGTGCGCGCGCGCGGTCGTCGCGCGCCGCGCCGGAAGGCGCGCAAGCTCGTCGCGGCCCTCCTGCGTGATGGTGATGACCTGCTCAATCGTCGAGTTAATGCCGGCCGGCAGCGCGGCCTTCAGCACCTCGCCCCACGGCGCGGCGTAGTACTCGCTTATCCAGCGCGTAATCTCCAAGACCTCGGGCGTGATGAGAGGCTCCGCGTCGAGCAGCTCTTCGGCGTCTTTCAGCCCCGAGTCTTCTATCTCTGTCGCCGGGTCGAGCGCGTCGTGCAGCGCGACGACGTAGCCGGTCGCGAGCGTCCGCCCGAAGGGGACGAGCACGCGCGCGCCGACTCGCG
The DNA here is from genome assembly GCA_035627975.1 of Pyrinomonadaceae bacterium. GTDB lineage: Bacteria > Acidobacteriota > Blastocatellia > Pyrinomonadales > Pyrinomonadaceae > QHXN01. The sequence continues at coordinate 3,385 of DASPKR010000484.1, forward strand.
CCGCCTCGCGCAGCGCGAGCGGCAGGCGGTAGGTGTAGGTCTGCGCGAGCCGAAGCGGGAGCGCCACTTCGGCGTAGAGCGGCTCGGGCGAGGCCCCGACCGCGCCGCGCGAGCCTGAAGCTGTTCGTGGGGTGGGCGGAGGGCTTTGCACGGGGAGCTAAGTTAACTTGAAGCGGCGGAAAGTTGAAGCGGCGGCCCGGCCTACTTCTGCGGCGACGAAAGCAGCGCGCGGATTTTTTTCATGTCCTCCCAGACCTCGCGCTTCTTCGTGGGGTCGCGCAGGAGGTAGGCGGGGTTGAAGGTCGGCATGAGCGGCACGCCGTCGTAGTCGTGGAACTCGCCGCGTAGCTGCGAGATGGGCTTCTTCGTGCGCAGAAGGGCGCGCGTCGGCGTGTTGCCGAAGGAGAT
>DASPKR010000485.1:0-3358 GCA_035627975.1 Pyrinomonadaceae bacterium
CTCGGGCGAGCGGTGCAGGTAGTGGAACTCGCCCACGGCCGTGATGCCGCAGAGCGCCATTTCCATGAAAGCCATGCGCGAGGCGTCGTAGAGGTCTTCGGGCGTGAGTCGCTCGGCCGCACGGTACATCATCTCGCGCCAGGTCCAGAAAGAGTCTCGGCCCGGGCCGGCGCGGCGCTCCGTGCGGCCGCGTATGACGCGCTGAAAGGCGTGCGAGTGCGCGTTCGCCATTCCGGGGAGCACGGCGCGGCCTCGGAGCCTTCGGAAGCGCGCCGTGAAGTAACGGTCGGAGAGCGCGAGGTCGTAGGTCTCGCCCTCGCGCGGCTCGCCGCCCGTCACCGCGCGCAGAAGGCCGCGCGGCAACACAGCCTCGACGCGCCCGCGCGCGTTACAGACGAGCGCCGCGCCGCGCTCGAAGCGCCCGCCGACGAACAGGAGGTCTGGCAGCCAGGCGGTTACGGCGCCACTCTCGTCGTCGCTGATGACGGGCATGCTGTCTCGACTCTCCCTGCTTACCGGGGGCGGCCTTCGGCCTTCTGCGACCCTATCCACTCGTCAACGTTGCGTTCGAGCACGTCGAGCGGGACTGCGCCGGAGCCGAGCACAACCTCGTGGAACTCTCGCACGTCGAACGACGGGCCGAGCGCGGCGGAGGCGCGCGCCCGCAGCTCCTTTATCTTCAGCTCGCCTATCTTGTAGGCGAGCGCCTGGCCGGGGTTGGTGATGTAGCGGTCTATCTCGTTGACGATGTCCTGCTCGGTCTTGGCGGCGTTGTCGAGGAAGTAGTCAATCGCGCGCTGCCTGTCCCACTTCATGTGGTGCATGCCCGTGTCAACGACCAGGCGGACGGCGCGCCACATCTCGTAGGTGAGCTGGCCGAACTTAGAGTAGGGGTCGTCGTAGAGGCCCATGTCCTCGCCGAGTGATTCGGCGTAGAGGCCCCAGCCCTCGACGAAGGCCGTGTAGCCGCCGTAGCGGCGGAATTTCGGTATCTCGCCCAGTTCCATCGCGCGAGCGATTTGAAAGTGGTGGCCGGGGACGGCCTCGTGGAGGGAGAGGGCCATCATCTCGTACTTGGGGCGCGTCTCGGGCTTGTAGAGGTTGACGTAGTAGTAGCCGGGGCGCGAGCCGTCGGCCGCCGGCTGGTTGTAGTAGGCCGTCGTCGTGTCGGGCGCGCTCTTCTCGGGGATGGGGATGACGCCGTAGGGCATGCGCGGGATGGTCTTGAAGACCTTGACGAGGTTCGGGTCTATGCGCTTCGACATGGCGCGGTAGGCTTCCAGAAGCTCGGCGGGCGTCTTGTAGTAGAAGCGGTCGTCCGTCCGCAGCTTCTTGAAGAACTCCTTGTGCGTACCATTAAAGCCGACCTGCGTCATGACCTTCTGCATCTCGTCGCGCAGGCGCGCGACCTCCGCCAAGCCCTTCTCGTGAATCTGCTGCGGCGTCAAAGAGGTCGTCGTGTAGCGGCGCGCGAGGAAGGCGTAGGCCTCATCGCCTCGCGGCCACTGCCAGGCGCCCACTCGGTCTAACGAGGCGGGCAGGTACTCGCGCTCGAAGAACTCCTTGAACTGCCGGAAGGCCGGGATTATCTGTTGCGAGACGGCCTCGGCGCCCTCGCGGGCGAGGCGCTCGCGGTCGGCGGCGGCGAGCGCCTCGGGGAATTCGAGGAAGGGCTTGTAGAAGGGGCTCTGCTCGGGGCGCGAGACTATCTGCTTGTCAACCTGCCCGCCAACGCGCTTGATGACCTCCTTCGGCCAGAGCATCTTCTCGCGCACGCCCTCGCGCATGAGCCCGATGGTCTGCTCCATGTAGCGGGGGAATGAGCGCAGGCGAGCTATCCAGTCCTCGTAGTCCTTCACGGTCTGGAAGCGCAGGCGCTCGGCCAACTCGTCCGCCGCCTGTATGCCGTCGCGCTGGTGGACGGGCAGGAGGTACATCCGAAACTTGTGCTCTTCGATGTCGTTCTCTAAGTCTTTGGCGAAGAGGTCGTAGTTGAGCTGGTCGGCCGCGGAGAGCTTCGAGCGGTCTATGGAGCGGAGGCGGCGGAGCGCCTCCTGCCGGTGTCGGTGCCTGCGCTCTACTGCTTCGAGGCTCGCGTCCTCCCAGCGGTCGTTGTAGCGGCGGTCGCCGAGCGATGAGGCGAACGTCGGGAACTCTCGCATCGTCCACTCCCACTCGTCGTCGAAGAGCTTGTGGAGGGCCGCTGCGGCGCCCGAGCGCTGTTGCCCGGCGGCCGCGCGGCCCCTCTGGCGTGCCGGCGCGGTCGTCGCGGCCTGCGCGAGCAGTGCCGCCGCGAGCAGGGGCAGAAACAGGCGCTTGCCTTCGAGGCGCATAAAGGTCTTGTCCTCCGGTTTCGGGGTTGCGGAATGAAGTTTCCTAGAGACGTGCGGAAGGATACAACACTAGACGGAGGGACGGGAAGTTCTGACTCCCGACTTCCTTTTCACCCGCCGGGGCATCTAAGCCGCATGATGAGCGTTTCGGTAAAAGACCTGAAGACCTATACGAGTTTCGCGCGCCGCTTCGCGGGGCGGTTCGTGGCCGAGCGCGCGAGGGAGGCGCGCGAGCCCATGCTCCCGGCGCCGCACAGGCCCGAGCCCGCGGGCTGGAGCGACGAGCGGCTTACGGTCGCCTGGCTCGGCCACGCGACTGTGTTGATGAATTTCTACGGGACGTGGCTTCTGACAGACCCGGCGCTGCGCCCGCGGGTAGGGCTCCGCGTGGGCGCCGTGACGCTCGGGCCGCGGCGGCTGGTGCGCCCGGCGCTTAAGGCGAGGGAACTGCCCGCGCTCGACGCCGTCCTCGTCTCGCACGCGCACATGGATCACTGCGACCTGGGGACGCTCGGGAGTCTGCCGCGGAGCACGCGCGCCGTCGTGCAGAAGGGCATGGGCGACCTAGTGCGCCGCTTCTCGCGCGTGGACGAGCTGGGCTGGGGAGAGTCGGCCGAAGTCGGCGGCGCGCGCGTCGAGGCGATTGAGGTTAACCACTGGGGGGCGCGCACGCTCACCGACAGGCACCGCGGCTACGGCGGCTTCCTCATAGAGAAGCGCGGGCGCGCCGTCGTCTTCGGCGGCGACACGGCCTACACACGCGCCTTCGCGCGCCTGCGAGATAGGGGCAAGCGCGTTGACCTGGCGATCCTGCCCATAGGCGCCTACGACCCTTACATCTACGCGCACGCGAGCCCCGAACAGGCGTGGGCCATGGCGCGCGAGATGGGCGCAGAGTTCATACTGCCCATGCACCACTCCACATTCAGGCTGAGCCGCGAGCCTGTCGGCGAGCCCGCCGAGAGAATGCTCAGGGCGGCCGTGCGCGAACGACACCGCGTCGCCCTGACGGAGATAGGCCAGAC
>DASPKR010000486.1:0-2325 GCA_035627975.1 Pyrinomonadaceae bacterium
GCGGTCGCGGCCTTCGAGCCCGACACGGGCCGCGTAGTCCTCTCCGTCGCCTCCCCCTCCGGCCACACATACCGCGTGCGCCGCCCGCCCGGCTCAGCCCTCTCGCTTGACGGCCCCATCCCCGTCCTCGGCGAAGGCACCTGGCGCGCCGCCTTCGCCCGCTACGACCTGCGCTGGTGAGGGCGCGGCCCGCTTACGGCGCGAGCCACGCCGTAAACCGCAGCCAGATTTCCGAGCCGCCTAACATGAGCCGCAGCGGGTGCGCGGCGACGAGTATCAGGACGGCGGCGGCGAACACTTTGTTGAGCCGCCCGTGCTTCGCCGTGTGCCAGCCGAGGCAGGCGAGCGCGACGAGCATCGGGACGCCGAACGCCCAGTGGATGGCTAGCTGCGGCGGCACGACGGGTATTCGGAACAGCGCCGCCGGCATGAAGTTGATAGCCGTCATCAACATCAGCGTCTTATGCTCGGCCGGCCGCTTGCGGTAGTAGATCGCCCCCGCGAAGAAGACCACGAACAGGAACATGTCCAGCATGGGGAGCAGGAAGAACGAGTGCGGGTTCTCGCCCGGCGGCGCCGACCCGCGCACTAGCTGCGCGTCGTAGGCCGTAGCCGTCCCGACCACGACGACCAGCGCCGCCAGCGCGACGCCGGCCATCCCCATGGTCATGTGCAGCCTTACGTTCTTCGTGCGTATGAGCGCGATCTGCGTGGAGAAGTACGCGACCCACAGCGTCATCACCACGCCGTGCGCGTGCACGAGCATGTTGGCGACCGGCCTGACGTCGAAGAAGGCGCTGAAGTAGTAAGACTTGAAGTACCCGGCGAGGACGACGAGCGGGAAAAGAATTGCCGCGGCAAGGAACAGGCTTCTATCCGACGGGCGACGCAACACCTTCGCGCTGACTGCCATAAGACTTCACCTCCCACCCTGAACGCGGAAGACCGTGGGAAATCGAATCACCCTGGCGCGGCGCGTTTCACGTTCGAAACAGTTTCGGGTTATCATTCCGGGTTCGCCCGCGGGCCGGATAGCTCACTGTGCGGCCGGGCGAGCCTATTTAACATGAGCCAAGACGCTATAACCGTGCGCGGGGCGCGCGTGAATAATCTTAAGAACGTCTCCTTCTCGATCCCCGTGGAGAAGCTGACGGTGGTGACGGGCGTCTCGGGGTCGGGTAAGTCGTCGCTGGCCTTCGACACCATCTACGCCGAGGGGCAGCGCCGCTACGTCGAGAGCCTTTCGGCCTACGCCCGACAGTTCCTCGAGCGTATGGACAAGCCGGACGTGGACGAGGTCTTAGGTATTCCGCCGGCCATAGCCATCCGGCAGAAGAACTCGACGCGCAACCCGCGCTCGACCGTCGGCACGCAGACGGAAATCTACGACTACCTGCGCCTGCTCTACGCGCGCGTCGGTATAACATTCTGCCGCGTCTGCGGCCGCGAAGTCCGCAAGGACTCGCCCGAGTCCTCCGCCCAGGACGTGCTCGAAGCGCTCCCGGAAGGCGCGCGCTTCTACGTCCTCTTCCCCGCCGAGGCGGGGCTTCGCCGTGAGGAGAACGGCGACAACGCCGCGGCGCCGAAGGGCAGGAAGAAGGCGAAGACCGCCGCCGCGCCCTCCGGCGCCTACGACCGCCGCACCGTCACCGCCCACGTGATGAGCCTCATGCAGCGCGGCTTCACGCGCCTGCTCGCGGGCGGCGAGACGATTGAATTGCGCTCGCCCGACGACTACACGCGCGAGGGCTTCGAGGGCGTCTATGTTCTGGTTGACCGCCTCGTCGCGCGCTCGGACGTGCGCGAGCGCCTGGTTGACTCCTTCGAGACCTGCTTCATAGAGGGCCACGGGCAGGCAGTCGTGCAGACGGCCGAGGCCGAGCCGCGCACCCTTCGCTTCAACGAGCGGTTCGAGTGCAAGTACGACGGGACAATCTACGCGCAGCCGGAGCCGCGCCTCTTCAGCTTCAACAGCCCGTTCGGCGCCTGCCCGACCTGCCAGGGCTTCGGCAACACCATCGGCCTCGACCTCGACCTCGTCATCCCGAACCCGCAGCTCTCGCTCGCCGAGGGCGCTATCGAGCCGTGGACGAAGCCGCAGCACGACTGGGCGCGCACGGAGCTGAAGCGCTTCTGCCGGCAGGAGCGCATCCCCATGGACGTGCCGTTCCAGGAGCTTTCCAGGCAGCAGCAGCGCGCCGTCGTCGAGGGCAAGAACGGCTGGGGCGGCGTGCGCGGCTTCTTCGAGTGGCTGGAGACGAAGAAGTACAAGCTGCACGTCCGCGTCTTCCTCTCCAAATACCGCGGCTACACGCTCTGCCCCGA
>DASPKR010000487.1:0-4013 GCA_035627975.1 Pyrinomonadaceae bacterium
CGCCGCGGACGACGAGCGGCCCGGCCACGCCGAGAGGCACCTGCGCCGCGCCCACAGGGTTCTCGACGTTGCCGCGCATCGCCTCGGTCGGTATCGAGTGCGAGCCGACGTGCGCGAGGCGGCAGGCGGTCTTCTCCTCGACCCACCGGCGGCGGCGCTCCACGTCCTCGCGCGCGTAGCCCTGCCCTTTGAGCCGCGGCACGAGCCCGAGGGGCTCTTCCTTGTCCGTGCGGGCCGTCGAATCGCCCATAGGATATTCGCCCTCTAGAGTAGGCCGGGGCGCGACATGACGAGCGCGCAGCAGTGGCCGTCGAAGCCAATTGAGTTGACGAGGGCGTTCCGCACGTTAACGGCGCGGGGCGCGGGGCCGACCGAGCCGAGCGGGAAGCCGCCCTCCGCCCGCTCGAAGTTGCGGGCGCCCGGGACGACGCCTTCGCGAATGCTTTCCAACGCCGCGACCGCCTGAAGCGCGCCCGACGCGCCGAGCGCCTCACCGAGCGCGGACTTTATGGCCGTGACGGGGAGCTCACTGGCGCGGGCGCCGAAGACTCTGGCGGCGGCGAGCGCCTCGCGCCGGTCGCCGCTCACGCTCCCGTTGGCCGAAGCGCTCAGGCAGTCAACCTCGTCTGCGCTCACGGCGGCGTCTTCGAGCGCCAGCCGCATCGCGCGCGTGACCGCCCCGATTGAGTCTTCCTCGCCCGTCCCGCGCGAAGGGTCGAACGCGGCTGCGTGGCCTCTGACTTCCGCGAGCACGCGCGCGCCGCGCCCGCGCGCAGACTCTTCGTCTTCGAGCATGAGGAGCGCGGCGCCCTCGGAGAGAGCGAACCCGTTTCGCCGCGCGTCGAAGGGGACGGGGCGGCAGCCCTCGTCGTCGCCCGAGCCGCAGAGCATCCCCGCGCGGTCGAAACCGTAGAAGGTCTCGGGGCAAAGCGCCTCGGCGCCGCCGGCGAGCAGTGCGCGCGCTCGGCCCTCGCGGATGAGGTCTGCGGCGTAGGCTATGGCCTGAAGCCCCGAAGCAGCGCCGGCCGAGACGGTGGAGTTCACGCCGCGAAGGTCGTGCACGACGGCCGCCTGGCCCGCGGCCGCGTTGATGACAGTGTTGGCGAAGTCCATGGGGCTCACGTAGGCCGCGCCTGCTTCGAGCGCGCTGCGGTCGAACTCGAAGGTGGTGCCGACGCTGCCGAACATCGTCCCGAGCACGAGCCCGACCTCGCGCTCGCGCCTGGCCTCGGGCGGCCAGCGGCCGGCGTCGAGCGCGAGCTGAGCCGCCGAGGCAGCGAGCCTGCCCACGCGATCGAGCGGGCGCAGGTTCCTTTTGCCGAGGTAACTCTGCGCGTCGAAATCGTGGAGTGCGCCCGCGAGCCCGCAGCGCGACGACTCGACGCCGGGCAGTTCGACCTCTCTTACGCAGCCGCGGCCCTCGCGGAGCGCCGCGTGGAGCGCGGCGGGCGAGTCGCCGAGCGGAGAGACCAGCCCGGCGCCAGTTACTACGACGCGGCGCGTCACGCATCCACCCCGCACTTCTTCAGGACGAGCGAAGAGTTGTTGCCGCCGAAGGCGTAGGCGTTGCTCATCGCCACGTCAACGCGCATCTCGCGCGCGAGGTTCGGCACGTAGTCGAGGTCGCACTCGGCGTCGGGCTCTTCGAGGTTGATGGTAGGCGGGACGCGCCCCTCGCATATCGCGAGCGCGCACACCGCGGCTTCGACGGCGGAGGCCGCGCCCATCGTGTGGCCGATCATGGACTTGACGGAGCTGATGGCGAGCCTGTCCGCGGCGCCGCCGAAGACGCGCTTGACGGCGATGGTCTCAAGCCGGTCGTTCGTGGGAGTGCCCGTGCCGTGGGCGCTTATGTAGTCAACCTCCTCCGGGCGCAGGCCCGACTCTCCGAGCGCGTCGGCCATCGCGCGCGCGGCGCCCTCGCCACCGGGGTGGCCCGCAGTCATGTGGTGCGCGTCGCAGGTCAGGCCGTAACCGGCGACCTCCGCGTAGATGCGCGCGCCTCTGCGGGCGGCTCGCTCAAGAGTTTCGAGCACCAGCACGCAGGCCCCCTCGCCCGGTATCAGCCCGCGGCGGTTTCGGTCGAAGGGCTGGCAGCGCTCGGGGGCGAGTGCGCCGAGGCGCGCGAAGCCCGCGTAGATTATGCGCGAGAAGGCGTCGGCGCCGCCCGCGAGCATGAGGTCTGAGCGGCCCGCGCGCAGGGCGTCGGCCGCGAAGGCTATGGCGTGGTTGCCGGCGGCGCACGCGCTCGCCGTCATCAGGTTGACGCCCGCGAGCCCCAGCGCGGCCGCGACGTTCGAGGCTATCTGGTGGCAAGGGTAGCGCGACGCGAACTCAGGCGGGCCATCTTCGCCTGAAGCGCGCAGGTCGTTGAGGCGCTCGACCTCGAGCGGCTCGCCCGAGGTCGTCCCCAACGAGACGCCTGCCCTCTCAGGCTCGAAGCCCCCGGGCTCGACACCTGCGTCCTCCACCGCCATCAGCGCGGAGGCGAGGGCCATCTGCGTGGCGCGCCCCGCGGAGGAGGCGAGCGCGGCCGGCATGTAGTCCTCGGCGCGGAAGTCTTTGACCTCGGCGCCTAAAGAGACGCCGTAAGGGGACGGGTCGAAAGACTCGACGGGCGAGACCGCCGAGCGGCCCGCGAGCAGCGCGCCCCAGACGCGATCTCGCCCCGCGCCCAGAGGCGTTACCCAGCCTATGCCTGTGATGACGACTCGGGCCCGCATGGCGTGCGGCTCTCGGAGTGGCGCCGGATGGCCTGTACTGTGTCGTCTATCGTGCGGATAGACGAGAGCTCCTCGTCGGGGATTTTGATAAGGAAGCGGTGTTCGAGGCTTACGGAGATTTCCAGTATGGTGAGCGAGTCAAGTTGCAGGTCCTCTCGGTAGGCCGCGTGGTCGGGCACGTCCTCGGCTTTAATGCCGGCCGTCGCGGAGACGGCCCTTTTGACTTCATCCCTGATGTTGTCGGTCGTCACGGTCGGAGGCCCCTGCGCGGAGATTGGTAAGGCGCGGGCCGCGAGGCTCCGCGCGGTCTCACCGGATTGACGGCGTGCGCGATAACGGGAGAGTGTCGGACTGAAAAACCCTCGGCGGGAGGGGTCGGCGGCTGCCCCTTCTATTTCTTGACGAGCTTCGCGTGGGAGCTGACGGCGCGCCACGTCCCGTCCCGCTGGCGGACGAACCTGTCCGACCACTCGTACTCGCCGCTGTAGTCTTGGCCCATGAACTTGGCGTTGGACAGCGTGCTGCGGCCGGTGACGAGGGCCGTGTTACCTGTGACGCGCACCTTCACGTCCTCGATAGTCCACGCGGCCACCTCCATCGCCCTCGTCTGGAGCGCCTCCCGCAGCATCCTCTTGTTGAAGTCCTTGCCCTGCGCGCTGCCCTTGAAGTCGTTCGCCTGTATCCGGTCGAGCTTGTCCAGGTCGCGGTGCACCACGGCGTTGGCCCACTCGCGCACCAGCGCCTCAAGCACCTCTTCGTCGCGCTGGGGCTTGGCCTGGACGGGCGGCGCGACGCCGGGACGGACGGGGCGGCGCGGGCCCACGCCGGGGCGGTTCGGCCTGAGCTGCGCGTGCGAGACGCTCAACGCGCCGAAGCCGAGGAAAAGAAATGCCGTCATCGCGATAGCAAGCTTTCTCATCAGAGCACCTCCGAAGGGTCGCGGCCGGTTGGCAGATTTTCATCCATACCCAGAGGTAAGTCAATAATAAACATACGCCGCGCGGCGCGCGGTGTATAATGCGCGCGAACTGCCAGAACCGCCCGCCCGGCGGCGCGCCACGAGCGCCCTTTTTCAGTCGAACCGAAAGCCCCTCGCGCCCGAATGCGTATGAGACTCCGCGCCTGCCTTCTGCTCGCCCTGCTCCTCGCCGCAAGCGCCCCCGCGACAGTGTTGACGGCCCCGCGCCCCGCCCCTCTAACGGTCGAGGGCTCGCACAAGGTGTCTGCCGCCTACGGGTGGCTCGACGTGGCCCTGGAGGCGACGGCGCGCGAGCACGAGCGCCACGCCCC
>DASPKR010000488.1:0-24136 GCA_035627975.1 Pyrinomonadaceae bacterium
CACCCGAGTCGCAAAACTCCGCACGCGACCGCTAAGAGAAAGGATGCCCCCGTATGTTCGGAATGCACCGCCCCCGCGCCGCGCGCCTACGCGGCGTCGTCGCCGTCGCTCTCGCTTCTTTCCTGCTCATGCAATTCACTCTCCCGCCCACGCGCACAGCCCTGGCAGACACGGGCGGGGACACTATCCTGCTCAACGGCCCGAACGCGACGGCCACCGAGGACTTCAACACGCTCGCCAACACGGCGGGCACGACGCACACGACGCTCCCGCTCGGCTGGTACATCACCGAGACGGGCGGCAGCGCTAGGGACAACGAGGCGTACTCCGTCGGCACCGGCAGCGCCACCGACGGCGACACCTACAGCTTCGGCCCGTCGGGCAACACCGACCGCGCCCTCGGAGAGCTTACGACCGGCACCCTACAGAGCACGTTCGGCGCGCAGTTCACCAACGGCACCGGCAAGACCATAAACTCGCTCTTCATCTCCTACACGGGCGAGCAGTGGCGCGTCGGCGGCAACCATACGACTATCGCGGAGCGCCTCAACTTCTCCTACAGCACGGACGCCGGGAGCCTGACGGGCGGGACCTACACGGACTTCGACGCCCTGGACTTCACGCCCCTCATCACGACGGGCGCCACCGCGTCTCTGGACGGCAACAACTCCGCCAACCGCAAAATCGTGTCCGGGGCCATCACGGGTCTGAGCATCCCGAACGGCGCGACCTTCTGGGTGCGCTGGCAGGGCGTTGACGCTACGAGCGGCGACGACGGCCTCGCCGTTGACGACTTCTCCGTCGCGGCCGGCACGCCCTTCAGCGACGACGGAATGCTCACAGACGACGTGAGCGCCGCGGTCAGCAGCCCCGAGCTGGACGACGCGGCCTTCTCCGTCGCCATACAGTCCACCGGGAGGATAGTCGCGGGCGGCTACGTCGAGCAGTTCGGCGAGCCCTCCCACAAGGACTTCACGCTCTCGCGCTACAACCAGGACGGCACGACCGACGCGACCTTCACCTCCCCGTCAACCAACTTCGGCGCCAACCCCGACGACCGCATCTACGGCATCGCGCTCGAGGCCGACGACGACATAGTGGCCGCCGGCAGTTCGCACGCCCACGGCGCGGGGAGCAGCGACGCCGTCGTCGCGCTCTACGGGGCGAACGGCGGAGCCCACACCGGGTCTGCCATCTTCTCGACGGCGAACGACGCGGGCTCCGTTGACGAGGAGTTTTACGCCGTCGCCATACAGCCCTCCGACGGCAAGATAGTCGCCGTCGGCACGACCAACGCCAACGGCCTCTACGACTTCCTTATAGTCCGCTACGACGCCTTGCTTAACCTCGACACTACCTTCGGCGATGGCGACGGCGTCGTCACCATTGACTTCAACACCGCCAGCACCGTCGAGGCCGCCCGCGCCGTCGCCATTGACTCCGGCGGCAACATCGTCGTCGCCGGCTACACGCACAGCGGCACGAACTTTGACTTCGCCGTCGCCCGCCTGCTCGGCGCCGACGGCTCGCCCGACCCGACCTTCGCCGGCGACGGGACTATAGTGACCGACTTCTTCAGCCGCTCGGATCAGGCGTTCGGACTCGCCCTTCAGGCGGACGGCAAGATAGTCGTCGGCGGCTCGTCCGTCGTGGACGCGACGCCCAACAAGGACTTCGCGCTCGCCCGCTACGAGACGGACGGCGACCTCGACGCGACCTTCGACACCGACGGCCTTCAGACGACCGACTTCTTCGGCGAGGCCGACATCATCCGCTCCGTCGTCGTCCAGCCCGACCAGAAGATCGCCGCTGCGGGCCAAGCGCGCATACAGCGCGACCACTTCGCGCTCGCGCGCTACGACACGGGCGGCTCGCTCGACACCACCTTCAGCGCCGACGGCATGGTCACGACCCCCTTCGCCCACGACAAGGAAGACCGCGCCTACGGCCTTGCGCTACAGGATGACGGCAAACTCGTGGCCGCGGGCTACGCGGAGAACCCGTCCTCGCCGTTCCCCGTCCGCGACTTCGCGCTGGCGCGCTACCTGCCCGACGGCAGCCCCGACGCCGATGTGGGCGCCGCGCCCGCGCGCAAGCCGGACATCGTCCTGACCATTGACAACCTCCCCAATCAGGTGATCGGCACGAACTTCACCTACCGCATGACGGTGACGAATAAGGGGCCGGGCGCCGGCACGAACGTCACGCTGACGGACGTTATGCCCGCCGAGGTGGCGGGCCTCAGCTACTTAATAGCCGGGGGGCCGGCGTCGTGCTTCGGCAGTAGCGCCATAGCCATCTGCGACTTCGGCACGCTGCACCCGGGCCAATCCACCTACGTTGACATCACGGTCGTCGGCCACGTGGCTAGGCTGGTCACGAACACTGCCAGCGTGACGAGCAACGAGGGCGACTTTAACAACGCCAACAACACGGCGAGCGAGACGTCGAGAATCCTCGGCGTGTCGGCCGTCAACCTCAGCCCGACAACGGTCGTCGGCGGCTGCCAGAACCCCGTCGGCACAGTCACCCTGTCGGGGCCTGCGCCCGCGGGCGGCCTGAACGTCACGCTCACGAGCGCCAACCCGGCGGCCACCGTCCCCGCGACGGTCTTCGTCCCCGCCGGCTCGACCGTGAGTGACCAGTTCACGGTCACGACCTCGTCGGTCGGCTCCACCACCGCGGGGCAGATAAACGCCAGGCTCGGAACCCCGACCGCGTCCTCGTCCGTCGGCAAGAAGCTGACGGTGACGCCGGGGGCTTGCATCTAACTTCCGGGCGGCGCCGGCCGCGCGCGGCCGCTTTGAACGGGAAGGGTGAAGGGGACTGCCGACCCTTCACCCTTTCTCATTCGCCGTCCCCGTTTTGAAGGCGGCCCGCCGTTTGTTACAATTCGCGCGGTCTGCGCACGACTATATGCGGTCAGCCTTGCCCGAGCGTCTCCCCGTTTCATCCGCCGCCCGAGCAGCCGAAGCCAACGAGACAGCCAGCGCACGCTTCACCCTTAAACAAGGCAGGAAGGTTTTAAAGGCAATGCCAGTACGGAAAGTGACGCCCCTGCTCGCCGCCGCGCGCGCGGCGGCCCTGAGCCTTATCGCGGCCTGCGCCGCCGCCCCCGCGTTAGCGCAGGAGCAGCAGCCGCAGCCGCAACAGCCCGCGGCCACGTCCCCCGAGCCCGCCGAGGCAAAGCCCGACGCAGCGGCCGCCGCCAACGCCTACCGCATAGGCACGGGCGACGTGCTCGACATAGTCGTCACGACGGGCAGCGGCCGCAGCTCCCAGCTCTCGGCCGAGAACCTGACCGTCAACGAGAACGGCGTCATACAGGTCTTCGACGGCACCATCTCGGCCTCGTGCCTTACGGCCGACGAGCTGGCGGCGAGCCTTAAGACGCGCTACCTCAAGTACAAGAAGGAGCCGCTGAGCGTCGTCGTCAACGTCAAGGAGTACCGCTCGCAGCTCGTCGCCGTCATCGGCGCCGTCAAGGCGCCCGGCCGCTTCGAGCTTCGCCGCCCCATACGCCTGCTCGAGCTGCTCGCCCTCTACGCCAACGGCCCCAACGAGAAGTCCGACGGCCGCATCGAGATCGTCCACACGCGCGATGCCACAGTGTGCGGCGCGCAGGGCGGCGGCCCTGCGGGCGAGGGCGCGCGGCTCGTCGCCGCCTCCCACTCCTACGACTGGGAGGACACGCGGCTCGGCCGCGACGAGGCTAACCCCTACGTCCGGCCCGGCGACGTGATAAGCCTCTCGGAGGCGCCCGAGGCCTTCGTCATCGGCAACGTCCACAACCCGATGGCGATACCTCTGCGCGACAAGGTCACGCTCACGACGGCGCTGGCGATGGCCGGCGGGCTGATGGAGAACACGAAGGCCAGCAAGATTCGCATCGAGCGCCGCAAGCCGGGCAGCACCTCGAAGGACGTGCTCGTCGCCGACCTGAACGCCATCAAGAAGCAGCAGTCCGAGGACGTAGTCCTCCAGCCCGGTGACATCGTTGAAGTGCCGACCTCGACGGGCGGCAGGATAATCAGCCGCCTGCTCGGCGCCATCTCGCCCGTAGCCACGCAGGCCACCGTCCGCGTCATACGCTGAAGCGCAAGCGTGACCAACGCCCGGACTTAACCGCAGACAGCGCGCGCCTCCCCGGCCGCGCCCGATGGGACTACAAGCCGTGAAAGACCATAACGAGCTGATAACGATCAACGGGGAGGGGGCCGCCCACGACAACGGCCTGGACAAGGCCTCGTCGCTCCCGCCCTACCTCATCTCTCGCACGATGGAGCCGCTCGAGGCCGACGAGGGCGTGCACCTGCGCGACTACTGGATGGCCGCGCGCAAGCGCATCTGGCTCGTCATCGGCGTCACGCTCGTCGTGACGGTGCTGGCGACCATCTACATGGCGCGCAAGCCCGACATATACGAGGCCGAGGCCCGCATACAGGTCAACCTCGAGAACCCGAACCCGGCGCTCGGCGCCTCGGGCAAGGGCGGCAGCTCCGTCATCGTCAGCGGCTACAACGACCCGACCTACTTCAGCACGCAGCTCCAAATCCTCACGGGGCCGGGCCTGCTGCGCCGCGTCGCCAAGACGCTCGACCTCGAGCACAACAAGAACTTCCTGCGCGCGGCGCAGGGCGCGCCCAACCGCTCGACGTGGCGCAGCGTGCTGCGCATATTCGGCTTCGACACCAAGAAGAAGTCGGAGGAGCAGGCGCCCGAGGAGGCGGAGCTTCCGCTCACGACCTCGGTCGCGCCCGCCGTCGCCAAGGAAGACCTCGCCGACGCCAAGCGGCTCGCGCCCTACGTCAAGGCCCTGCAGGCGGGCCTCAAGGTCGAGCCCGTCAAGGAGACGCGCCTCTCGGTTCGCGACACGCGCCTCATTGACATCGCCTACCGCCACACAGACCCGACGACGGCCGCCAAGATAGTCAACGCCATCTCGGACACCTTCACGCTCGCAAACCTCGAGAAGAAGACCGAGACGAACACGACCACCGGCGACTACCTCCAGAAGCGCATCGCCGAGCTTCAGGCGCAGATACGCACCGACGGCGAGCGCCTGAGCAACTACGCTCGCAACCACCAGATACTCTCGCTCGACGCCAGCCAGAACACCGTCGTCGAGCGCCTCGCGGGCCTCAACCGCCAGTTGCTGGAGGCCGAGAACGCGCGCAAGGAGGCCGAGGCCGCCTACCGCGCCGCGCTCTCGCCCGGCGCGGCCGAGGCGCTGGCCTCCGCCAGTCTCAGCCAGATTCAGGAGCTCGACATGAAGATCGGCGCCCTGCGCCAGCAGCGCGCGCAGCTCCTCATCGAGAACACGGAGGACTGGCCCGAGGTCAAGAACATTGACTCGCAGATAAAGGCGCTCGAGAAGCAGATAGCCGAGACGCGCCAGCGCGCGAGCTCGACCGTCACCACAAACCTCAAGACGCGCTTCGACCAGGCGCTCGCGCGCGAGCAGGCGCTCCGCCAGGCCTTCAACGAGCAGCGCGCCGCCACAGTCACGCAGAACGAGGCCTCGATTAACTACCGCCTCATACAGCAAGAGCTGGACACGAACAAGGCGCTGCTCGACGGCCTGATGCAGCGCTTCCGCGAGAACGACGTGGTGCAGGCCGGCACGCCCAACAACATCTACGTCGTTGACTACGCCGTGGCGCCGGACGCGCCCGTCGCGCCGCGCCGCCTGCAGGGCATCGCGCTCGCCTTCGCGCTCTCTCTGACCTTCGGCATCGGCCTCGCCTTCTTCCTCGAGTACCTCGACGACACGATCCGCTCGATGGAGGACGTCGAGCGCATGCTCCACCTGCCGACGCTGGCCGTCATCCCGCAGGTGGGCGGCCTCGCGCGCCGCCGCCTGCTGCCCGGCCTGAAGGCCCTGAAGAGCGCAAACGGGAACGGCAACGGCAACGGCCTCCCGCCCGAGCTGCTATTTAACGCCGACGCGCGCTCGGGGCTGGCCGAGGCCTACCGCCACCTGCGAACGTCCGTGCTGCTCTCGACGCCGGGGCAGCCGCCCCAGACGCTGCTCGTCACGTCCAGCCTGCCGTCCGAGGGCAAAACGACGACGGCCGTCAACGTCGCCATGAGCCTCGCGCAGACGGGCGCGGACGTGCTCGTCATAGACGCCGACATGCGGCGGCCGCGGCTGCACTCGCTCTTCAACGTCGGCAACCAGGAGGGCCTGAGCACCCTCCTCTCGCGCGAGCTGAGCGAGGCCGAGGTCATGGCCGTCCTCAAGCGCGACGAGGCGAGCGGGCTCTACCTTATGACCTCGGGCGCGGTGCCGCCCAACCCGGCCGAGCTGATCGGGTCGCAGCAGATGCAGCAGTTGATGACGATCCTCAAGGCCCGCTTCGGCCACATCGTCATAGACTCGCCGCCCATCGCCTCGTTCACGGACGGCGTGCTCATCTCGCTGATGACGGACGGCGTGCTGCTCGTCATACACGGCGGCAAGAGCTCGCGGGCCGTGGTGCGCCATGCGCGCCAGCAGCTCAAGAACGTGGGCGCCAAAGTGCTCGGCGTCGTCCTCAACAAGGTTGACCACCGCACGGGCGACTACTACTACTACTATCACTACGGCTACTACAGCCATTACTACTCCGGCTCGGACGGCGACGGCGGCGGCAAGGAGCTGACCGCCTGAGCCGCGGGGAGGGTTAACCGCAGAGGCACAGAGGCCGCGCGCGGGCGCCGAGAGGGTTAAGCCCTCCGTGCCGTCCCCGCGCTCTCTGTGCCTCTGTGGTGAAGAGTCTGTGAATGTCGGCGACGAAGGCCACTGCCACGAACGCTGGCGCGCGCGAGTTCGTGCTGGACACGGCCGTGGTCGCGGTCGCGCAGCTTCTGCTGAAGCTCCGGGGGCTCATAGCGCTCCCGCTCATCGTCAAGGCGCTCGGCACGGCCGAGTACGGCGTCTGGGCGCAGACGCTCGCGCTCATTGACTTCGCCGGCAGCCTTCTGGGCGCGAACCTGTACCACCCGCTCGTGCGCTTCCTCGCCGAGAAGCAGGCGGACGGCAGGACGATATACGGGACGCTCCTCGCGGCGACCGTGGCGGCAAGCGCGCTAGGCGGCGCCGCCATCTGGGCGTCGGCCGAGGGGCTTAGCCGATACCTCTTAAGCGACGCGGGCTACCTCTGGCACGTGCGCGCCGGGGCGGTGCTCGTGCTCTGCTACAACGTAAGGCTCCTGAACCTGAACGCCTACCGCGCGACCGGCAGGCTGAAGGAGCGCTCGCTCTTCGAACTGGTCTCGACCTTCGGGCAGTTGGCGGGCGTGGCGCTGCTTCTGTGGCAGGGGCAGACGCTCCTTCGCGTCTTAGTCTTCATGGCGGCGTGGGAGGCGGCGTTCGCGGCGCTCCTGACCTGGCACGTCTCGACGATAGTCGGCTGGGGGGCGCCGAGCCGCAGGGTGCTCTCGGAGGCGCTGCGCTACTCGCTGCCGCTCATGCCGGCCGTGCTCTCCATCAGCCTGCTCGACCGCGGCGACCGCTTCGTCGTCGGCTACTACGAGGGCGCGGAGGGCGTGGGCGTCTATTCGGCAAACTACGCGCTCGCCGCGCTGCTCATGCTCTTCCAGACGCCCTTGCAGATGACGCTGCTGCCGAAGGTGGCGGCGCTCTGGGCGACCGAGCGCGCGGCGGCGCAGAGGTACATAAGCCTCTCGAACAAGGCGTTCCTGACGCTCGCCATCCCTTACGTGGCGGCGATGCCGCTCGTGGCGCCGCGCCTTCTCGAGAGCCTCGGCAACTCGAAGATAGCGGGGGCGGGCGGGGTGCTGACGCTTCTGGTGTCGGCGGGCGTGATGATGTGGGGCGTGAGCATAATGCAGTCGCAGGTCTTCTACGGCGCGCGGCGCACGCTGCCCGTAGGGATAGTGACGGGGGGGGCGGCGGCGCTCAACCTCGGGCTCAACTTCGCGCTCGTCCCCCTGATGGGGATAAGCGGAGCGGCGCTCGCCACGTTCGTCTCGTTCGGCGCCGCGTGCGCGGCGCTCTACCTCCTGAGCCGCGACATATTCGGGCTCGACTTCTACCCGGCGCACCTCTTGAAGTGCGCCGCGGCGGCCGTGCTGATGGCGGGCGTGCTCTGGGCGCTGCTCGCGGGCGCGGGGGCGCCGCTCATCCCGGCGGCGGCGGCCGGCGCGCTCGCCTACTTCGCGGCGCTCTGGCTGCTGCGCGCGTTCGGGGCCGAGGAGGTCTCAATCTTACGCGGGCTGCTGCGGCTGCCGGCGCGCACTTGAGGGGGGCGCGGGCTTGATAGCGCAGGTGACGAAGGGCGAGCAGCGGCAGATAGGGGCCGACTGGGACACGACGACGGCCGTCTCGGTCGTGCTCATAGCGCTCGTGAGCGTCGCGCTTCTTGTCGCGCTCGTCGTCAGCCGCGTGAGGGACAAGGCCGAGAGGAAGAGGCGCGCGCGCGAGCACTACGGCCGGGCGCGGGGCAGGCGCCGGAGGAAGTCTTCGGGAGGCAATGTCAGAGGGTAGCGAAAAGGTCGCGGCGGGGGCCGAGTCGGTCACGCACCGCACGCTCTCGGGGATGTTCTGGATGGTCTCGGGCTCGGGCCTACAGGCCGTGCTGCGCATCGGCGTCCTCGTGGTGCTGGCGCGGCTGCTCGACCCGCAGGAGTTCGGCGTGGTCGCGGCCGCGCTCATAGTCGTTGACTTCCTCGAGATATTCTCCGACTTCGGCATGGGGCCGGCCGTCGTGCAGCACCGCGCGCCCGAGGAGCGCCACATCCGCACGGCCTTCACCGTCTCGCTCGTGCTCGGCTGCATCTTCGCCGCCGTGATATGGGCGGCGGCGCCGCTGGCCGCCGCCTTCTTCCGCATCGAGGCGCTGACGCCCGTGATGCGCGCCATGTCGCTCGTCTTCCCGCTGGACAGCCTCGCGCTGGTCTCGGCCTCGCTGCTGCGCCGCGACCTGAAGTTCAGGAAGCTGGCCGTCATATCTGTGCGCTCCTACGCCGTCGGCTACTGCGTCGTGGGCGTGGGGGCGGCGCTCGCGGGCTTCGGCGTCTGGGCGCTGGTGGCTGCGAACCTTTCGCAGACGCTGCTGTCGAGCGCGCAACTGCTGTGGGCGCGGCCGCACGCGAAGCGCCTGCTCTTCGACCGCGCGACGCTCAAGGAGATGACCTACGCGGGCGGGGGCTTCAGCGCCGCGCACCTCTTCAACTACGCGGCGCTCAAGGGCGACAACGCGGTGGTCGGCAGGGCGCTCGGCGTGGCCGCGCTCGGCCTCTACACGCGGGCCTACGGGCTGATGTCCATTTCCGTGAGCGTCTTCGGCGCGGCGCTCGACAAGGTGCTGTTCGCGGCGATGTCGAGGGTGCAGGACGACCCCGAGCGGCTGACGGCCGCCTTCCGGCGCGGGCTCGCCGGCCTGTCGCTGCTGGTGCTTCCGATGAGCGCCGCGATGTGCGTGCTTGCGCCTGAGCTTGTGCGCGTGCTGCTGGGCGAGAAGTGGTCGGGCGTGACGGCGCCGTTCCAGGTGCTCGCCGCCGGCATGCTCTTCCGCAACGGCTACAAGCTCTGCTCGGCGGTGGCGCGGGCGCGCGGCGCCGTTTACCGCAACGCGTGGAGGCAGGGCGCCTACGCCGTGATGGTACTGGCGGGCTCGCTGGCGGGCGCGCGCTGGGGCCTGACGGGCGTCGCCGCCGGGGTCCTGGCGGCGCTCGGGCTGCACTTCGCCGTGATGGCGAAGCTGGCCCTGTCGCTGACGCAACTGGGGTGGCGCGAATACCTGTCGGCGCACGTCCCGGCGCTGAGGCTCACGTTGCTGCTCGCGCTCGAGCTGTGGTTCGTCGTGACACTCTCGCGGGGCGTGGGCCTCGCCCCGGCCGCGACGCTCGCGGCCGCGCTCCTGTCGGCCGGGGCGACGATGGTCGTGCTGCTGCGCGTGAGCCCGAGGCTCGCGCTGGGGGGGGACGGCGTGTGGGCGCTCGAAAGAGTAATCGAGAGGGCGCCGGGCAGGGCCATGCTTACGTGGTGGCTCAGGCTCGGCGCGAGGGATTTGCCGGGCGCGGCCTGAGGGCGCGCGCGACGGCCGGCCGGAGGTCAACTGGTTTTGAGTCAGCTCGACAGTCATAAAGGGCAGGACGCGGCGGCGGCGGGCCCCTTCTTTATCGTCTATAAGGCGCGCTCCGGCTCGACGCACCTGGCCGAGCTGTTGACGGCGCACCCCTCAATCGGCATCGCGCCGGAGAGCAATCTGGTGCTCAGCCTCTGGGAGTGGTCGGGGGGCGGCAGGCGGCGCGTGGAAACGGCCGACGACTTGAGAGAGGCGCTCGACATGCTCTACGCCGAGCCGAAGTTCGTGACCTGGGAGGTCGGGCGCGGCGCCCTCGAAGCGAGCCTTCTGCCCCGGCTGCCCGTGGGCGTCGGCGAAGTGGCGATGGCGGCCGTGAACGACTACTGCGCGGCGAAGTACCCTTCGAGCAGCGTGCGCGGCGTCAAGAAGGGCTCCTACGCCCTGCACGCGCCCGCCGTGCTGGGGATGTTCCCCGGCGCGAAGTTCATATCGCTCGTGCGCGACGGGCGCGCCATCTACGCCTCGTCGAAGAGGGCGCGCCACAGCGACACGGGGGAGCCGTTCGAGACAGACCCGGTGCGCTCGGCCCTCGTCTGGAAGCGCATGGTGACGGCGCTCGACCGCTACCGCGGCGAGCCCTTCTTCCTAGAGATTCAGTACGAGCGCCTCATCGCCGAGCCCGAGGAGACTCTGCGGCGCGTGCTCTCGTTCCTCGGCCTGCCGGCCGGGCCGGCGGAGCTGGAGGCGATGCTGCGGCCGCGCGAGGCGGCCTTCGTGCACAAGAGGTACTCGTACCTGCACCCGCACGTGGGCAAGGCGGGGCAGCTCTCGCGCATAGACGGCTGGCGCGAGGAGTTGCCGGAGGGGGAGGTGCGCGAATTCGAGCGCGTCGCGGGGCAGACGCTCGCGAGCAAGGGCTACGAGCCCGTGTCCAAGCCGGGCGCGTGGGACAGGCTCCGCGCGAGCATGCTCGAGACGCGCGTGGCCGTGGGCCGGAGGCTCAGGCGCAAGGCATGACTACGGAGGGGTTAGGGGTGGCGAGCGCGTTTACGACGGCGGAGGGCGCCGAACAGGCGGCGGGCGAGGAGCGCAGGATTCAGGAGGCCGAGTACGGCTTCCCCTACCACTACCTGCCGACTTTCGAGAAGGGCAAGTTCTCGCAGTTCAGGAACCTGCGGTGGGGCTACGAGTACCTGTCCTACACCCGCTTCGTTTTGTCGAAGCTCGCTGAAAGAGACTTCGACTCGCTGCTCGACGTGGGCTGCGGCGACGGCCGCCTGCTCTACGAGGCGCGGAGGCTCTTCCCCCGAAAGACGCTCGTCGGCGTTGACTACTTCGAGCCGGCGGTGGCGCTCGCGCGGCTCCTAAGCCCCGGCGTCACTTACGTGCGCGGCGACATAACAGACCCGGCGCTGCTGGGCCGGCGCTTCGACGCGGCGACGCTCGTGGACGTGCTCGAGCACGTGCCGCCCGCGTTCCTGCCCGAGTTCGTGGCGGGCGTCCGCCAGCACGTCGAGCCGGGGGGGCGCCTCGTCGTCACGGTGCCGAGCACGAACCAGCCGCTCAACCGCAAGCACTACCAGCACTTCACGCTCGAGAGCCTGGCGCGCACTCTCGAGCCACACTTCCGCGTGACCGAGCACCACTTCATCAACCGCCGGTCGCGCCGCGTGCGGCTGATAGAGAGCCTTCTGACCAACAGGCTCTTCATCCTTAACGAGCGGCGGCTGCTGCGCGCCCTCTACGAAGACTACGAGCGTCACGCGCTGCGCGCGGGCGAGCGCGACTGCAAGCGCATCTGCGTCGTGTGCGCGCCGGCCGGCTAAAGGCCGAGCCGGGGTCGAAATTCTTCACGCTTTTTTTATCACTCGGAGGTATTCATGCAGAAGGTGCTTACGAAGGGCCTGATGAAGTTAATCGGGAAGAACGGCGGCGGCCGCGGCCCGGCGGAGAGGCGGCTGAAGTCGCCGAACGGCAACGGCGCGGCAGCGCCCGTCACCGCGCCGCCCGCCTTCGCCGTCGGGACGGGCAGGTGCGGCACACACTTCCTGCGCGACCTGATGGAGAAAGACCCCGGCATAGCGGCCTACCACCACCGCTCCATAGACTCGGACGCCTTCGCGCGCTACTGCGCATGGAACCGCCTGCCCGTGGACATGAGCCCCTTCTACGACGCGCGGCGCGCGTGGATTGACGAGGTGCGCTCCTCGGGGCTGCTCTACTTCGAGTCCGAGCCCTACCTTTCCCTGAGCATCGTGCCGCTCTACGAGCGCTTCGGCGCGCGCTTCGTCTTCGTCGTCCGCCGGCCCGAGGACGTGGTCAACTCCCTCTTCGTCAAGGGCTGGTACGCCGAGGAGTTCTACAAGGCCGACGCCGACCTCGCGCCCGGCTACGCGCCGGGCCTCCGGGGCAACCACGTTTTCGGCCGCATCGTCCCGAACGGCGAGGAGTTCCGCCGCTGGAGCCGGCTCACGCGCGTCGGCAAGCTCGCGTGGATGTGGAACGCGCTGAACGTCAGGACTCTTGAGCAGCTACGCGAGATTCCCGAGGAGCAGTCCGTCACCGTCAAGCTCGAAGAACTTGGCTACGACTGCTACCGCCGCCTGCACGCCTTCGTCGGCGGCCGGCAGTCCATGAGCGAGCAGGAGTTCGACCGCATACGCAACTCGAAGCCCGGCAAGGGGCGCAATCACCGCACCGCCGACGTGTGGTCCGAGCGCGAGCGCCGCGAGTTCGAGGCCGAGACCGAAGAGGGCCGCCGCCTGCTCGGCTACGAGTGAGGCGCCCGCGCCGAAGCCGCACATGAGAATCGCATTCATATACCGCGGGGAATTCACCAAGAGGTCTGCCAACCGCCTCTCGATGGTGAAGAACGTGGCCGCCGCCCGGCGGCTCGGCCACGAGGTAGTGCTCTACATACCGAGAGACGGCCTGCCCGCCGCCGAGTCGCGCGCCGCCATCGAGAAGGCTCTGGCCGAGTACGCCGGCGGCGAGCAGTTCCCCGTGGTGCGCGTGCCGCGCCCGACGCTCGGCGGCAAGCTGCGCCGCACCTTCGATCTCCTGGCCGCGGCGCGCGCGCGCGCCGGCTCCTTCGACCTCGTCTGGTCGCGGGAGTTCCACGCGGCCGACTACGCAGCGGCGCTCGGCCTCAGGGCCGTGCTCGAGCACCACCACTTCCCCTTCTCGCCGAGGCAGTCCGCGATACTGCGCCGCGCGCTCGGCCGTAAGGGCTTCAGGGGGGTGGCCGCCATCTCCGGCGCTCAGAGGCGCATGATGATCGAGGCGGGCTTCCCCGCCGACAGGGTCGTGACCGTCCACAGCGGCGTTGACCTCGCGCAGTTCGAGGCGGCGCGCGCGTCGCAGAACGGCCTGCGCTCCGGCCTGGCGGCGCCGGGCGAGCCGCTCGTCGTTTACGCCGGCAGCCTCTACCCCGGCAAGGGCGGCGAGATGATACTCCCCGTCGCCGAGCGCCTGCGCGGGGTGCGGTTCCTCTGCATTGGCGGGCGCGACTTCGAGGTGGCCGAGATGCGGGAGCGCGTGGAGGCGCGCGGCCTGACCAACGTCACGCTCTCGGGCCATATGCCGCACCCGCAGGTGGTCGCGCACCTGCTCGCGGCCGACGTGCTCATCGCGCCGTTCACCGAGGGGGGGCAGGACATAAGCGGCAAGGTCATAATGCCCTTCGCCTCGCCCATCAAGCTCTTCGAGTACATGGCCGCGGGCCGCCCGCTGGTCACGTCGGACGTGGGCGCTATACCCGAGGTGATACGCGACGGCGAGAACGGGCTGCTCGTCAAGCCCGGCAACGTCGAAGGGCTCGTCTCGGCCGTCACGAGGCTGATGGGCGACCGGGAGCTCTCCGACCGGCTCGCCGCCGCCGCCCACGAAGACGTGAAGGCTTACACATGGGAGAGGCGGGTCGAGCGCGTGCTCGACTTCGCCTTCGGAGGCTGAAGGCCGCTCGGGCCGGGAGAATTTTTCTATGCTTGCGCGAACGAACGGGAATTGGGCCAACACCTTCATCGCCGGCGTCCCGAAGGGCGGGACTACGGCGCTCGCCGCCATACTGGCGCAGCACCCGGAGGTCTTCGTGCCCCGTAAGAAGGAGCCCAGGTACTACTACTTCAAGGACGAGGAGATCAGCCCTTCCAACAAGGTCAACCGGAACGTCATCACGAAGGCCGAGCACTACGCCGCCCTCTACGCCGGCGCCTCCGAGAAGGTGCTCGTTGACGCCAGCCCGTCCTACTACGGCAGCGAGAAGGCGCTCTCGCTGATCAGGCAGGACGTCCCCGGCGCGAGGCTGATACTGCTGCTCAGAGACCCCGTGGAGAGGACGTTCTCGCACTTCTGGTTCGCCGTGCAGAGGGGCTACGAGCCGCCCGGCTCGAAGTTCGAGGACATCTTCACCGCCGGCGAGGTTGACGCCGGGGGCGGGTACGTGCGCCGCCGGAACTACCTGAAGTCCTCCGTTTACGTCGAGCGCCTGGACGCCCTCTTCAAAATCTTCCCGAGGGGGCAGGTCTATATGACCACCAGCGAGCGCTTCATGTTCGAGCAGGCGACCGTCCTCTCCGAGATTTGCGAGTTCCTGGAGATAGGCCGCTACGACTTCGACCTGGGCGTCGGCGAGAAAGCCAAGTCGGGCCTGCCCAAGAGCCGACTCGTGCACGCTCTGACGCGGAACGCCCAACGCGTTATGAAGCTGGCCCCCGGCCTGATCCCCAGGCACGTGCGCGAGGGCGTGGATCGCGCCCACAACTCGAACCTTGTTAAGCCGCAAATGCTGCCCGGCACGCGCCGCAGGCTGGTTGACTACTACCGCGACTCGGTCTCGGAGCTGGCCCGGAAGCATCAGGTTGACGTTAGCCACTGGCGGAACTTCAGCGGCGCCACGCGAGAATTTCAGTTCAATGACGACCGCGTTTAGAGCCGCACCCGGCCGGGGCGAAGCCGAGACGTTAGGGGCGCAAGCCGGCGCGCGCCCTGCGGCGGCGGCCGTGCCCGTCCTCTTCGTCGTGATGCAGTCGGGCGCCAGCGCGAACGGGGGCGTCGAGAGCATTACGCAGGTGCTTGAGCAGCTGCGGCGCGTGCGGCCGCTGGTCGTGACGCAGTCGGAGACGGCGGCCACCCGGCGCTGGCGCGAGGCGGGCTGCGAAGTGCTCGTGTGGCCCACGCCGGGCCGGCCGAGCGCCGCCTCCGTGCTCCGCTTCAACTACGGGGTTTACAGACTGCTGCGCTCCCGCGGCCGCCCGGTTCTCCACTGCAACGACATCACATCGCTCTGGCACGCGGGGTTCGGCGCGAGGGCCGCCGGCTCGCCGATAGTTTTCAACATAAGGAGCGTGAAGCCGCCGGGGCAGGAGTACGGCTGGCGCTGGCGCATGGCCGGCCGGCTGAGCGACCGGCGGCTCGCGCTCTCGGCCGAGATGCGCGACGCGCTTGCGCGGCGGCTGCCCCTGCCGTCGCGCGCCGGGGGGCAGGCCGAAGTCGAGTTCATCTACAGCGTCGTTGACCCGGCGAGGCTGTCGCCCATGCCCGCCGGGGAGCGCGCCCTTGCGCGCCGCCGCATGGGCATAGGCCCGTCGTGCTTCGCCGTCGGCGTCGTCGCGGCATTCCACCCGCGGAAGAGGCAGTTGGAATTGATACGCGAGGCCGCGCCGCTGCTCAAGGCTAAAGTCCCGCACGCGCGGCTCTACTTCGTAGGCGACTTCGACCCGGAGAGCGACGACTACGCGCGCCGCTGCGCGGAGGCGGTGCGGGAGCGCGGCCTGGAGGGCTCGGTCACCTTTGTCGGCTACTCCGAGAAGGTGGCCGACTGGTACGGGGTGCTCGACGCGGTGGCCGTGGCCTCGAAGAACGAGGGGCTCGCGAGGTGCATGATCGAGGCCGTCGCGTGCGCCACCCCGGTCGTCTCCTTCGACGTGTGCTCGGCCAGGGAGATTCTCGAAGGGCACGGCTGCGGCTTCGTGGTGCCGCAGGAGGGCTACGGCGCGCTCGTCGAAAAGCTCGCGCTCCTGGCGGGCGACGAGGCCGCGCGTCGCGAGCTCGGGGAGAGGGGCGCGCGCGCGGCCCGCGAGCTATTCGACCCGCGGCGCGTGGCGGGGCTGTACGAGGAGCTTTACTCCTCGCTCTACGGGAGGTGATTGGATGGAGGCATTGAGTCGTTTCAGGGGGCCGGAGCTGTACATACCTCCGGCCGCCGTGCCTGCGAGACAGAGACAGAAGGGCTATGACTCGCCCTTCCTCCACATGCACCTGCTCTACAGGATCGGGATCATCGCCGTCTACGCGTTGATACTGCTGACGATTGTCCTCAACGTGGAGATATCGAGCAGGTCGCCCGTCTTCATACTGCTCTGCATCGCGCTGGTGCTGAACTTCGCGGTGGTGTTGCTGCCGATAATCTTCTACAAGCCCTCCTACGGCTGGTTCCACCCGCTCGTCTTCAACGCGTGCATGTACCTGCTGTTCCAGTTCCGCAGCTACGCGACCTACTGGGGGGGGCTCAGCCACCACAAGGCGCTGCCCACGTGGAGCCCCGAAGAAATCCTGACGCTCGTCGTTTACGCGATTGCGCTGAAGTCCATCGCGACGGCCTCCTACTTCTTCGGCTTCTTCTTCGGCCCGAGCTTCAAGGTGCCGCGACTCTCCTTCCCAGTGCCGAACAGGGTGGGGCTCAAGGCGGTCGTGGTGGTGCTGGTCACTCTGGTCGTCTTCTACTTGTACATCAGCGGCAAGGGCGGGCTGGCCGCGCACCTTCTGTCGTGGCAGGAGGGGCGGCACGACGCGATGGCGGGCGACGGTTACTGGCACCTCGCCATAAAGTTCGCGGCGGCGGCGACGCTGTTGTGGTTCACGCTCGACCGGCGCGCCGCCTACAAGCCGGTCTTCTGGCTCTGCGCGTTCGTCTCCATCCTCATCAACTTCTTCGCGACGGGGTCGCGCTCGCTGGCAGTCTTTTTCGTCATCGCCGGGTTCCTGGTCTGGATGCTGCGCGAGAAGAAGGTCGCGCCGGGGAGGATTCTAATAATCACCTTTGTCGTGGTGTCGGCCGTCGGGCTGCTGGGCAGCTACCGGCAGCAGATTTGGAGGGGCGAGACGAGCCTGGCGAGTACCGCCCAAGACAGTAGCGTGCTCGACAGCTTCATAGAGGGCGCGGTCGAGTCCGGGGAGCGCTCCTGGTCGGGCAACGGCCTGCTCCCCATCATCGCGCTCGTGCCGCATGACGTGGATTTCCTCTACGGCAGCTCCTACGTCTCCGTGCTGACGCTACCGATACCCCGCAAGCTCTGGGAGGATAAGCCGGGGCAGATAGGCGGGCTCGTCGGCGAAACCTTCTTCCGTTCGCCGGCCGGGACGCCGCCCGGCGCGATAGGGGAAGCCTACTGGAATTTCCACATACCCGGCGTCGTCCTGATATTCTTCATCTGGGGCGCGTTCCACAAGTGGCTCAAGGACGTTTACCTGGCCTACGCGGGCAAGCCCGCGATGATACTCATATACCTGAACATAATGTTCACCTTCGACCCCACGACGCCCGCGCTGGTGGCCGGCATGCTGCAACTCATGCCCGCGCTCGTCCTCTTCTGGTTGATCGGCGCGCTGCGTTTCGGCCGCTCCTGAAGCCCGAGAGATGCTCCCGAACCTTGTAATCGCCGGCGCGCCCAAGTGCGGCACCAGCTCGCTCTTCAAGTGGCTCTCCGACCACCCGCGCGCCTGCGGCTCCGCCGTCAAGGAGACTTACTACCTCCTCGACCCCGGCCACCCGCTGCTCCGGTTCGCGCGCTCCAGCTACCATGAGCAGGGGCTCGAGGGCTACGAGCGCCTGTTCCCGGGCTGCCGCCCGGGCGAGCACGACGTCGTCTTCGAGGCAACGACCCATTACCTCTACCAGCGCACGGCGCTCGAAGTCGTCGCCGGGCTCCCGACGCGCCCGCACGTCGCCTTCGTCCTTCGCAAGCCCTCGGAGCGCGTGTACTCCTCCTACCAGTACACGCTCAACAACCTTGCGAAGCTAGACGACAGAATTTCGTTCCCGCGCTTCGTCCGGCTCGTCAAGGGCGAGGAGGACGCTGGCGCCCCTCTGGACGAGGTTCTCGGCGAGAGCGCCTACGTGCTGAAGAACGACATAGGCTACAGCCGCTACGTCGAGCACCTGCGGCCCTGGGTCGAGCGCCTCGGGCGCGGGCGCGCCCACGTCCTCCTGTTCGAGGATATGAGGCGCGACCCGCGCGCCTTTATGAAGGATTTCGCCGCGCGGCTCGGGCTCGACCCGTCGTTCTACGACTCGTACTCCTTCCCCGTGCGCAACGAGACGGTGCGGATAAAGAGCCGGCGGCTGCACCGCCGCGCGCGCATGTTCGAGGGCGTGCTGCCCGGCGGGGCCGTCAGGGATTTCGTGCGCGGGCTCTACCTGCGCGCGCAGTCGGGGGGCTCCGGCGCCCCGCGCAAGACCGAGGAAGACCTGCGCGCGCTCGAAGAGCTCGAGCGCGAGTTCCAGCCCTTCAACCGCAGGCTCGCATCGGAACTTGGCGTTGACATCTCGGCGTGGGGGGCGCCCGCCGCGCGATGACGGCTGAAGCTTCGACGGCGGCGAGAGAGAGAGAGACGGCCGGGGGCGCCGCGTTACGGCTGCGCTGCACGGCTTGCGGCTCTCCGCTCGCGTGGGGCGGCCCGGCCGACGCGGCGCGCCCGCTTGAGTGCGCGTGCGGCCGTTCGTTCCCCGTCGTGGGCGGCGTGCCGCGTTTCGTCTCTTCGGAGAAGTACGTCGCCTCGTTCGGCGTGGAATGGAAAGAGTTCCCGCGCACCCAGCTCGACTCGGCCAACGGCACGCGCATAAGCCGCTACCGCTTCGGGCTGCTCGCGGGCGTCGAGCCGGAGGAGCTTCGGGGCAAGCGGGTGCTCGAAGTCGGCTGCGGGACTGGCCGCTTCATGGACGTGCTGGCAGAGGCGGGCGCAGAAGTCTGGGGCGTTGACTTGAGCCTCGCCGTCGAGGTCGCGGCCGAGAACCTCGCGCGCCACGCTCGGGCGCGCGTCGTTCAGGCCGACCTCTTCCGGATGCCCTTCGGCGAAGACGAGTTCGACTTCGTCTATTCGTTCGGCGTCATACACCACACGCCCGACCCGCGCGCCGCGGTCGCCGCGATGGCGCGCCACCTGCGCCCTGGCGGGCGCCTCGCCGTCTGGGTCTATGGCCGCGGCGTGTCGAGCGGGATCAGGGGGCGCTGGGTGCCGCGCCCGCACAAGGTTTACGGCGCGCTCGCCAAGAGGCTGCCGCCGCGCGCGCGGGCTCGCGCGCTCTCGGCCTACACGCGCCTCGCACTCGCGGCCGGCTCCGCCCCGGTGGTGGGCGCGGCGCTCCGCCACGTGCTGCCCGTGCAGGACTTGCGCAGGCGCGGGCCGCTACAGGACGGCTACGACCCCGACGGCGGCCGCGCGGGCGAGGAACTGCGCCTCGAGTGGGCGCGCCACAGCGCCTTCGACATGTTCACGCCGACCTACGTCACTCAGCACGACTTCGAGGAGGCCGCAGGCTGGGCGCACTCGGCCGGGCTCACGGCCGTCGAGCGCGGGCCTGTGCCAACGACCGTGCGCGCGACGAAGCCGCGCGCGACGCCGTACAGGCAGGGGGGCGACAAGCTGCACGTCCTGTTCTTCGTCTCGCGCCTGAACGGCGGCGGGGCCGAGATGCACATGCTGCGCGTGATGAACCACCTCGACCGCTCGCGCTTCCGCGTCTCGCTCGCCGTGACGAGGCCCGCCGGCTCCTTCGAGTCGGCACTCGCCGAGGACGTGCGGATGCACGTGCTGGGAACGGGCGGGAGCGACTCGACCACGGTGAGGATGCTGCGGGCCGTCGGGCCGCTCAGGCGGCTCATGAGCGAAGAGCGGCCCGACGTGGTCTGCTCCGTGATGGAGCTTGCGAACATCGTGAACGTGCGCGCCGCGCGGGGCGCCGAGCCGCGGCCGCGGGTCGTGCTCGGCGTCCAGACGCCGCCCTCGATAGCGCTGCGCTACAAGTTCCACCCCGTCAACGCGCTCGCGCTCAAGCTCGTGCCGCGCGTCTACCCGCAGGCCGACCGCGTCGTGGCGCTCTCGCGTGGCGTGGCAGAGGACGTGGCCTCTCTCGCGCCCGGCGTGCGCGGCCGCGTGAGCGTCATATACAACGCGGGGGTCGAGGACGGCGTGACGGAGAAGGCGCGCGAGCCTTTGGGCGAGCACGAAAGAGACGGCACGGGGCCGCTAGTCGTCGCGTGTGGGCGCCTGAAGTCGCTCAAGGGTTTCAACTACCTGATAGACGCCGTGGCGGAAGTTCGTAGGGGGGGCTTGCCGGCGCGGCTCTGGATAGTCGGCGAGGGCGAGGAGCGGCGCAGCCTCGAAAGTCAGGTCGAGGGGCTGGGCCTGGGGGGCGCGGTGCAGCACGAGATCGGGGGGCCGCTTGACCGGGATTCCCTCGGCGACGTCGGCGTGCACGGCCGCGTGAGCGTCATATACAACGCGGGCGTCGAGGACGGTGTGGCCGAGAAGGCGCGCGAGCCTTTGGGCGAGCACGAGGGGGACGGCACGGGGCCGCTCGTCGTCGCGTGCGGGCGGCTGAAGTCGCTGAAAGGTTTCAACTACCTGATAGACGCCGTGGCCGAGGTTCGTAAGGGCGGCTTGCCCGCGCGGCTCTGGATAGTCGGCGAGGGCGAGGAGCGGCGCAGCCTCGAAAGTCAGATCGAGGGGCTGGGCCTGGGCGGCGCGGTGCGGCTTTTGGGCTTCCAGTCGAACCCGTTCAAGTTCATGGCGGCCGCCGACGTGTTCGTGCTCTCTTCGCTCTTCGAGGGCTTCGGCAACGTCATCGTCGAGGCGATGGCGTGCGGCACGCCCGTCGTCGCGACCGACTGCCCCTACGGCCCGGCAGAGATAATCACGGACGGGCGCGACGGCCTGCTCGTCCCGCCCGCCGACGCCGGGGCGCTCGCGCGCGCTCTCTCCCGCGTGCTCGGCGACGCGGGGCTCCGCGAGAGCCTCGCGCGCGAGGGGCTGAAGCGCGCCGAGGACTTCCGCGCCGAGACCATCGCCGGCGCATACGGCGAGCTGTTCCGCGAGGTCGCCGGAGGGACGATAGCGGAACGCGGAATGCGGACTGCGGAATGACGAAAGACGTGCCGTCTTCAACTCCGCAATCCGCAATGATTCACTCTTCGGTCTGCCTCCACGCCGAGATGCTGCACGACGACGGCGTGTGGCGACTAGTCGAGCGCGCGCTCGGGGCGATGGAGGAGAGCGGCTGGCGGGCGACGTTCCTCGTCTACCCGCTGCGGGGGCAGGCGGCGGGCCGGGACGCGCGCTCGCGCGTCCGTCAGATAGCGGCGCTCGGGCACGAGGTCGGGCAGCACACGCACTTCTACTCGGGCCGCGAGGTCGAGCGCACGCGCAAGCGCACCGACCTGAGCGACCGCAACGTGCGCGACTGCCTGCTGCGCGACTACGAGTGGCTGCGCGAGTGCGGCGTGGAGCCCAAAGGTTTCTGCGCCGGGAACTTCATGACGACGGAGACCGTCTTCGAGTCGCTAGCCGAGCTGGGCTTCCTCTACGACTGCTCGGCGCGCCTGCCGTGGCAGCGCAGAAACTACGAGCTGCCGCACACCTTCCTCGAAGGCGCGCAGGTTCGGCGCTTCGGCGGCGCCCCGCTCGTCATGCTGCCCAACACGGAGTTCCTGACGCTCGCGCAGGCGCTCTCGCCTTCGCGGCGGCGCAGGACGGCGGCGCTCGCGGGCGGCGGCGCGCGCTACGAGCTAATCAATAACCACGACTACGACCTGCCGCTCAGGGGCGTGTGGCTCGGCCTACAGTGGCGGCTGCGGCGCGGGCCGCGCTCGGTCGAGACGAGGCGGCTCGCGGAGATGTGCCTCGAAGGCGGAGATGACGGGCGACATTAAGAGCTTCACGGCCGGCCAGTTCGACGCGCAGGCCAGCGGCTGGACGGAGGGCATGTACTCCGACCCCGAGGCGGAGATGCGGCGCCGCGCGCACTTCGTCCTCAACTGGGGCGCGCCGCTGCGGCCCGGCGACCGCGTGCTCGAGCTAGGGTGCGGCGACGGCTCGCTCTCCTGCTTCCTCGCCCGCCGTGGCCTGCGCGTGACCGGCATAGACATCTCGCCCGGCATGGTCGAGGAGGCGCGGCGCCGCGCCCGCAGCGAGGGCGTCGAGGCCGAGTTCCGCGTCGGCGACGTTGACGGCCTCGCGGCGGACGAGCCCTTCGATGCGGCGGTCTCCTTCATGGGCGCCTTCTTCATGTACGCCGACGACCCGCGCGCCGCGCTCGCCCGCCTCTCGGCCTCGGTGACGAAGAAGGTGCTGCTCGACTGGAACCACCGAAGCTCGTGCACGCCGCAGGAGGCGGCGCGAATAACCGAGGGCGCCGGCTTCTGCCGCGTCGAGTGGCGGCCGTGGTTCCTGCCCGTGGAGGCGGTGCCGGGAGCGCAGGCGCGCGCGCGCGCGTGGCTCGAAGAGCGCCCGCTGCTCTCGCTCCTTCCCTTCATACTCCGGCGCTGGCGCTACGCAATCTACTTCAAGGGCGAGAAACCTTCGGCCGCCACGGACGGCGGCACGAAAGTCTTCGGCAACGCGCTCCCCGGCAGCGCCGCCCAGCGCGCGCTCATGCGCTACGGCCTCGTCACGCGCGGCAAGCGCAGAAGAATTTGAAAGACCGGCTTTCGGGATCAGGATTTCAAATTTGAAACCCCGGAGCTGATTGCTGACTGCTGAAAGCTTCTCTTATGTGCGGCATTTGCGGATTCCTCACCAGTGAAGAGACGGCGCCCGCGGCGGGCGTGCTCGAAGCGATGACGGAGCGGCTACACCACCGCGGGCCGGACGACGGCGGCGTGTGGGAGGGCGCGGCGCCGGGCGGCTGGCGCGTAGGGCTCGGCGCGCGCCGCCTCTCGATCATTGACCTCTCCGAGCGCGGCCACATGCCCATGCAGACGGCCGACGGCGCGCTGTGCATAACCTACAACGGCGAGGTCTACAACTTCCGCGAGCTTCGGCGCGAGCTGGAAGCGCTCGGCCACCGGTTCCGCTCCGACACGGACACCGAAGTCGTCCTCAACGCCTACCGCCAGTGGGGGCCGGAGAGCCTCTCGCGCCTCAACGGCATGTTCGCCTTCGCCGTCTGGGACGAGCGCGAGAGGGAGTTGACGCTCGCGCGCGACCGCCTCGGCGTCAAGCCGCTCTTCTACGCCGCCGCGAAGGTCGAGGGCGAGGGGGGCGAGTCATTCGTCTTCGCTTCCGAGGCGAAGGCGATTCTCGCTTCGGGGCTGGTCAAACCTGAGCTGGATTTGGAAGGGCTCAACCAGCAGCTCACCTTCCTGTGGACTCCGGACCCGCACACGCTCTTCCGCGGCATCCACCGCCTGCCGCCCGCGCACGTCCTCAAGTGGCGCGACGGCATCTCGACGGTGCGCGAGTGGTGGGACGTCTCCTTCGACGAGATAGAAGAGGGCAAGAGCGAAGACTGGTGGCGCGAGCGCGTGCTCGAAGGCTCGGGGCACGAGTTCCGGACGGACACGGACACGGAGGTCATGCTCGAAGCGTTCGCCGAGTGGGGCGTCGCCGGCTCGCTCGCGCGCCTGAACGGCATGTTCGCCTTCGCCGTCTGGGACGAGCGGGAGAGGGAGCTGACGCTCGCCCGCGACCGCCTCGGCGTCAAGCCGCTCTTCTACGCGGAGGCCGCGGCCGAAGGCGGAGGGGGCGAGTCCTTCGTCTTCGCTTCCGAGGCGAAGGCGATCCTCGCGTCGGGGCTCGTTAAGCCGGAACTCGACCTCGAAGGGTTCAA
The DNA here is from genome assembly GCA_035627975.1 of Pyrinomonadaceae bacterium. Classification (GTDB taxonomy): domain Bacteria; phylum Acidobacteriota; class Blastocatellia; order Pyrinomonadales; family Pyrinomonadaceae; genus QHXN01. The sequence goes on from DASPKR010000488.1 coordinate 23,860, forward strand.
CCAGCAGCTCACCTTCCTTTGGACTCCCGACCCGCACACGCTCTTCCGCGGCATCAGGCGCCTGCCGCCCGCGCACGTCCTCACCTGGCGCGAAGGCGAGGCGAGTGTGCGCGAGTGGTGGGACGTGTCGTTCGACGAGGTCGAGGAGGGCCGCGGCGAGGAGTGGTGGCGCGAGCGCGTGCTCGAAACCCTCGACCGCGTGGTCGGGATGGAGATGGTGGCGGACGTGCCGCTCGGCGCGTTCCTGTCGGGAGGCGTGGACTCTTCGGTCGTCGCC
>DASPKR010000489.1:0-3442 GCA_035627975.1 Pyrinomonadaceae bacterium
AACAACAAGGAGGTCGGCGCGCGGCTCAAGCAGATGCTCGCGATGGGCGCGAGCCGCCCGTGGCCGGAGGCTTTGAAGGCGCTGACCGGCGAGGACAAGATGGACGCCACCGCCATCCTCGACTACTACGCGCCGCTCAAGGCATGGCTCGACGAGCAGAATAAGGCGCTCGCATCTCCGTCAGTCGCCTCGAAATAAACTTCGCGCCTTAGCGCCTTCGCGTGACTTCTTGCGAAGGCGCTAAGGCGCGAAGAGTTCCGCCATATCGGTTATTCGGCAGAGTCGCCGTTAAGCACCCTGACGGTCTGACCGACGGCGAGCGTCCCAGGCCGCAGCACGCGCGCGTAGAGGCGCGAGTCGCCGGGGCTCACCTTCTCGGAGATGCGCTTGAAGTCGCCGCCGACGAACGAGGCCGCGATGGTCTTGCAGGGCGAGCAGTAGCTCGTTATCTCGACCAGAGCCTCTTTGCCGAGCGCGAGGCGCGCGCCGGGCTTCAGGCTCGACCAGTCGAGCCCCGTGACCGTCACGTTCTCGCCCGCCGAGCCGGGGAAGATCGGATGCCCTTCCCCCTGTAATTCCATAATCGTTTCGAGCGAGAAAAGGCACAGCGCGCGCTCAGGCCCGCCGTGGTAGCGCCTGTCCTGCTGCCAGTCGCCTTCGAGCCCTTCGGCCGTCAGCCTCGCCTCGCGGACAGCGAGCTTCGGCACGCCCCCGTTCGAGCGGCTGAGCTGAAAAATCCGTCCTTCCATCGAAAGCCCTCCGAAGTCCTTCACAAACCGCCCGCGGCAGGCGCCGACCGGAGGCTCGCGGCGCGGATTTGACCGACCAACTCCGGCAAACTCTCGCGAGTATAGACGGGCAGACGCCGGAGCGCCTCGCCCTGCTCGCGGCGCCAGCGCTCGAACGCCTCCCACGCCTCGGCCGAAATTCCGCGCCCGTCGTCCGACAGGTAGAAGGACGAGGCTGACCGCAGGGCGCGCCGCGCCGTCGGCTTGACCTTGAGCGCGTCGGGCCGAACGACCATCACAGTGTAGTCGGCCTCGACGTGTCGGAGGAAGCTGTTGCCCTCGACGACGACCCCCGGCGCGCTCACGCGCCCGAGCGCGAGGGCAACGCCTGCGCCCACCTGCCTGTCCGTGACTATCGCCCAATGCACGTTCGACGCGCCCGCGTCCCAGTAGCGCCCGGTGTCCTTGCCCGCGGCGTAGGTCTCCGCGCGGCCCGAGCGCACGGTCGGCTCTTCGCCGAGCAGGGGGCTCACGCAGCAAGCCTGCGGGTCTCTGCCGCACGAGCGGTAATGCCCGCGCGAGACCTTCACCGCCTCCCAGCCCGGCAGCGCGCGCAGCAGTTCGCACACGAGCGTCGTCTTGCCCGAGTCCGAGCTGAAGCCCCCTACGGCGACGACGGTTCTTTTCATCTCGAGCGCGGCCAGCACGTCTAGAGTTTTACCCGTTCCCGCCGGCCAAGACAACCCTCAGAGGCTTGGCCGCCGCTGCGTAGCCGGGTTAGATTTCTGCCACTCCCAGGAAAGGCGGGCCAAGTCTCATGGATGACGAGCACGCTGAGGTTCTGCGCGACATGGAGGCCGCGCTCGGCCGGCACGGCGGGGAGGCCACGCGGGGCTGCGAGGCCGAGGAGGTCGCGCGCGAGTGGCTGGCGGCAGGGTTCGACGACGCGGAGGAGGTCGGCGACTGGCTCGCCGCCCGCTGCTTCGACGCCGAGGGCGCTCGCGCGCTCGAAGACGCGGGGCTCACTCCCGAGCAGGCCGCCGTTCGCACGCGCGCCGGGAGGGGCGACTACGAAGACACCGTCGGCTTCAAGGTCACGCGCGGCGACCTCTCGCTCGAAGAGGCACGACGCATCGTCACGAGCGACTTCTGGCACGGCTGATCGAAACAATATTTCGAGCCCGATAAAAAAGTGCTTGACAATATAAAGTAATCTGCTATAAATCCACCGTCGCACTTTTCGGGCGGCGATTTCTTTAGGGAAGGCCGGGATGTTCAGAGGCTCGACAAATTCTAAAGGCGGGTGGGCGCTAGCCGGCACGGCGGCCTCGGGGCGCAAGCACGCCTCCTATCAGGTCTCTGTCGCGAGGCCCGTCAATAATTGTCAGGGCCAGACGGCGGGCGTCCCCGGCGCCGTCATGGGCTCGATCAGCCTCGGCGCCGCGATACGCCCGGATAGCACACAACTCAAGCAGTGACACTAGCGGGAGCGGCCTCCCGCTCCCGAATCTCGAAGAAAAACCGCGAGTGGACGGAGCGGGCCTGCTCTCTGTGGGGAGCTAAAACGGGCCCGCTCTTTTTGTTGTTTGATAATCGAAATGCCTTGTGTGGGACGGGGCGGGATGCCCGCCCGCCCCCGCCCGCCCGTCTTAAAACCGAAGCGCGCATCAGACGCCGTAAAGGTTCGGCAGCAGTCTGTAAAGCTGTGGCTCTTCGGAGCGTGGAGGTTCGAGTCCTCCCTGATGCATCTGCGGAACCGTGGCCGAGAGGTTAGGCACTTCCCTGTCGAGGAAGACGATGACGGTTCGAGCCCGTCCGGTTCCGCCTTGTTTGAAATTTACGACGGAGCGTAGCCTAGCTGGTTTTCAGGCACTCGCCCTGGGAGCGAGACGACGGGGGTTCGAATCCCTCCGCTCCGATTACCTTTCACGTGGACGTAGCTCAACGGCCCAGAGCGCCGGCCCGCCACGCCGGAGACGCGGGTTCGAGCCCCGCCGTTCACTTCCACGACCGCGCACGCGTAGCCAAGCTGGTAAGGCGACGGCCTGCAAAACCGTTAACCGCCGGTTCGAGCCCGGCCGCGTGCTTGAAGAAAACGCGAAGGAGGGTGTCGCTCATACGTTTGTACTACATTGCGCGAGTATTCTTTCGCGTCTTTACCAACTGAGATTCGGCTCACTGCGAGCGGGTAACTCGCGCCAGCGAGATTGCCTCACCCCCGCTCGCCCTTCGACTCGCAGACCTTTAGAAAGGAGGTGTCGGGATGACGGTCTTGAACGGCAGGGTTCTCCTGCTCAACTTCTCCTATGAGCCGCTCGGCACCGTGGGGGTCGCGCGGGCCATGTGCCTCGTGCTGCGGGGCGCTGTTTTGGTGGAGGAGTTCGACGGCGACCGCGTGCTGCGCTCGCCGCGCAAAGAGTTCCGCGTGCCGAGCGTCATACGCCTGCGCACTTACTTCAACGTCCGCCGCCGCCGGCAGACGGCCGGCATGCGGCGCCTGCGCATCTTCGTGCGCGACCGCTTCCGCTGCCAGTACTGCGGCCGCAAGCTCGACGCGTCGCGTCTGTCGCTCGACCACATCCAGCCGCGCTCGCGCGAGGGCCGGTCGGTGCCGGAGAATCTGGTGACGGCGTGCGTCGAGTGCAACACGCGCAAGGGCAGCCGCACGCCCGAGGAGGCGCGCATGCCCCTGCTCACGCCGCAGCGCCCGCTCG
>DASPKR010000490.1:0-11221 GCA_035627975.1 Pyrinomonadaceae bacterium
TCAAGACCTCGCTCGGCGGCGGAGGGCCGAAGGGCGCCCGCCTCCAGCTCGAAATGCTCGTCTGCGAGCTGTCCGCTTAAAAGTCGAGCGGCTTCAGGTCGGGCTCCAACCAGCCGCGCCGAGCCCCGTCGGTGTCGAGCAACTCCTTGCTGAAATATTCGTTGATGAGGCGCGAGTCGCCGCACTCGTCGGCCAGTGCGTTCGCCAGCTCGTGCACGGGGCGCGCGGCGCCGCGCGATTCGAGGAAGGCACGGGCGCGCCGCATCCAAAAGACCGTGACGGTCTCGCTATAGACTTTCGGGTCAACGCCGTGGCGCGCGATGAAGGCGAGTATGTTGCGCCGCGTTACGGCCAGCGCCTCCTCGTAAGGGTGGCGGAGCTGATACCAGAGCGCCACGGCGAGATGACCGCGGTGGCTGAAGTCGTCAGGCTTGAGCCCGCCCGACTCGAACCCGCGCACCAACTCCTCGACCTCTTTGTCGGCGCCGAAGCGCCCGGACTCCGCCCCGCACATCTCTGTAAGCCTCCCGTCGCCCGCCCCGCCCGGCGGGCGTGAAAAAGCGAGGCAGGCCGAAACCCGTTCGGCCTGCCTCGCCCGTGCCTGTCTTGAAAACTTTTAGAACCCGCCCGACTACTTACCGGCCGCGTTCGTCCGCACCGTCAGGCGCGACTTGTAGCGCGCCGCCGCGTTGCGGTGCAGCACTCCCTTCTGGACGGCCTTGTCTATGAGCGAAATCGTCTCGGGCAGGAGCGCCTGAACGGCGCCCGTGTCGTCGCCTTCGAGCGCCGCGCGCAGCTTCTTAATCCCCGTGCGCAGGCGGCCGCGGTTGCCGCGGTTGACCTCGCGGCGCTTCTCGTTCTGCCGCACCCGCTTCTCTGCTGACTTGTGATTAGGCATTTCCTTACTCTTAACTCCGTTATTACAGGCTTGATGTTAAAGTCGGCGCGCACGGTGGAGAACCTGGCCGTGCGCGCAAAGCCCAAAGTATAGGTTCCGCCCCGGCCGGTGTCAAGGCGGAGGGCCGCGCGCGCCTCAAGAAAGAGATTGGAAAAGGCGGGGTGTTAGTTGTATTATCCGCTTGCACAAAAGCAAGGGGTTTAACCGGCGGCCGCCTTCGCAGACTACCTCGCGCGGTCGCAGGGGGCGTTTGAAGCGTCCCCGCCACGCCCGGACAAACCCTTATTTCCCAGAGAATTTGGGAAAGTTCGTATCGCGCAAGCCGCCTCGCCGCGTTTGTCTATTTGCGTTTTCAAGAAAGGAATGCCCCCCATGAAACGCCTGTCCCCCTTCGTCACCCTGTCGGCCTTAGTCGTAACGTTCCTGGCTTTCGCCCCGGCCTCCCTTGCCCAGACATTCACATCCATAGATTACCCGGGCGCCGCCCAGACGCGCGCCAACAGCATCAACGCGGCCGGCGACATAGTCGGCACTTACGAGACGGCCACCGGCGTCCAGCACGGCTTCCTGCTCAGCAAGGGCGGCACCTACACCTCCATAGACTACCCCGGCGCCATCAGGACAAACGCCAACGGCATCGCCTACAACGGCAAGATAGTCGGGAGCTGGCGCGGCACGAACAACAGGCAGCACGGCTTCATCCTCTACAAGGGGAACTTCACCGCTTTAGACTACCCCGGCTCGTTCGGAACTTCGGCGCGCTCCATCACTCCCTCGGGCGACATAGTCGGCACCTACGTTGACGCGCTCGGCGTCACGCGCGGCTTCCTGTACAGCAGGGGCGACTTCAGCACGATAGAAGTCCCCGGCTCCCCGCAGACCGAGCCGAAGTCCATCAACGCGGCCGGCGACATCGTGGGCTTCTACGACGACGCCTCCGACGACCGGCACGGGTTCTTGCTGAGCGACGGCGAGTTCACCACCATTGACGTGCCCGGCGCCGTCCGCACGGAGGCCTGGAGCATAAACTCTTCCGGCGCCATCGCCGGCTTCTACACGGACTCGGTCGGCATCACGCACGGCTTCACGCTCATCAAAGGGGCCTTCGCGACCATAGACTACCCGGGTACCACTTCCACCGTCGTCCGCGAGATAAACAACTCGTCCAAGAAGATGGTCGGGATATACAAGGACGGCGCCAACAAAGATCACGGGTTCCTGCTCAGCAACTGACGCGCGCCGCGCCCGCCCCACAGAGCGCCAGGGCGCGGGCGAGAGCGCCGAACCGAAGGAGGAAGGAGGGGGCCGCGGGGGCTTTTAGCCTCCCGCGGCCCCCTGCCAATTTCCCCGCGAAGGCCGCCCCGGCCGCCTCCCGCCCCTCGTTGACACCCCCGCCGCGCGTGTTGTAGCGTCGTCACGTTAAAGGCCCGGACAGCTTACACCACCCTTTCTGAGGCACCCCGCGGCCGCCGCGCGCGGCCGCCCCGCTTGACGAGGAGAAGGTAGCGACTTTTGAAGAAGATCGAGCTTCCGCCGCGCGCAATCGAGACGCTCTTCGGCGTCCACGACCAGAACATCAAGTACCTCGAATCCCTCCTCGACGTGCGCGTTGACGCGCGCGGCTCCGACCTGACGGTTGACGGCGACCCGCGCGACGTCGAGACCGTCGGGCGCATACTCGAAGACTTCGGCGAGCTTTTCCGCGAGGGCAAGACCTTCACGGATCGCGAGCTGCGCGAGGCCTTCTCGCAGATAGCCGAAGACCGCGCTTACTCCCTCCGAGACTACTTCACGAAGGCGCGCTTCAACCCCACGGGCAAGAAGCAGGTCGCGCCCAAGTCCGCCAACCAGCGCCGGTACATCGAGGCCATACAGTCGAACGACATAGTCTTCGGCATAGGCCCGGCCGGCACGGGCAAGAGCTACCTCGCCGTCGCGATGGCGATACAGGCCCTCGTCCAGAAGCAGGTGAGCCGCATCATCCTCGCCCGCCCCGCCGTCGAGGCCGGCGAGCGCCTCGGCTTCCTCCCCGGCGATCTACAGGAGAAGGTTGACCCGTACCTCCGCCCCCTCTACGACGCCCTCTTCGACCTCATGGAGGCCGAGCGCGTCACCAAGATGCTCGAGAAGCGCATCATCGAAGTCGCCCCCCTGGCCTTCATGCGCGGCAGAACGTTGGCGGAGGCCTTCATCATCCTCGACGAGGCGCAGAACACTACGAGCGAGCAGATGAAGATGGCGCTGACGCGCATAGGGTTCGGCTCGAAGGCGGTGATAACGGGCGACGTGACGCAGATAGACCTGCCGACGGGCAAGCGCAGCGGCCTCATAGAGGCCGAGCGCATCCTCTCAAAAGTCGAGGGCATCGAGTTCGTCTATTTCACGGACAAGGACGTTGTGCGCCACCGCCTCGTGCAGATGATCATACGCGCCTACGAAGAGCAGACCGCGAAGGGCAACGGCTGATGCCGCGACGGCCCGCGCCGCCCCCCGCCCCGCCCCAAGCGATGATCGAAGTCGTAAACCGACAGCGCAAGCTGCCTCTCGACTGCGAGAGGTGGCGCGAGTTCGCGGGGAGGGCTTTGAGGGTGGCGCCGGGGGCCGAAGGGGCGGGCGCGACCGTGGCGTTCGTGTCGGACAGGGCGATGAGGGAGTTGAACAGGCGCTGGCGCGGGAAGAGGGGGACGACGGACGTGCTGTCGTTCCCGTCCGGGCAGGGCGAGTTCGAGCGCGCCGAGGGCGTCAACTTAGGCGACGTGGTCATCTCGGTCGAGCAGGCGGCGCGGCAGGCCGAGGAGCACGGGCTCACTTTGGAGAACGAGTTGGAGCAGTTGGTGCTGCACGGGCTCCTGCACCTGTGCGGCTACGACCACGAGCGGGACTCGGGCGAGATGGACGCGCTGGAGCTGCGCCTTCGCCGCCGGCTCCGCATCTGAATTCGGGGCGGACGTTAAATCGTAAACCGCGGATGGGTTTGTCTATTTGCGGCTTACGATTTACGATTTACGGCGCTTTATGGGAACGGGGCTGGAAATCGGGCTGACGTGCGCGCTGCTCTTCGCGCTGGCTTTTCTGGCGACGATTGACATGGCGTTCGGGCAGCTGAGCGACGTGGGGCTGCGGCGCCTCATCACGGAGCGGCAGGGCGGGAGCGCCGCCTTCCTCGGCGAGATAGTCGAGAACCGCGCGCGCTTCAGCTTCACCATCAACGCCGTTATACAGGTCTTGCTCGTCGCCGTGGCGGTGCTCGTCACCTCCATGTCCTACAAGCTCTTCGACGTGCAGCGCCGCTTCCTGCTCTTCGCCTTCTTCATAGGGCTCGCGCTCACGATAGTCTTCCGTCAGGTCGTGCCGCGCCTGCTCTCGACGCGCAACCCCGAGAGGACACTGCTCGCGACGCTGCCGCTGCTCCGGCCCTTCTACGGCGCTCTCTCGGTCATCACGACCCCGAGGCAGGTGGCAGCCGAGCGGTCGGCGCGCCGCTCCTCTGACCCGCACGTGACGCAGGCGGCCGCGGACGCGCAGGGGGACGACGACGATGAAGACGACGACGGCGGCCTCCAGGCGCTCATAGACGTGGGCGAGCAGGAGGGCATACTCGAGGAGGAAGAGGGCGAGCTCATACAGTCCATCGTCAAGCTCGGCGAGACGCGAGCGGGCGAGGTGATGACGCCGCGCACGGATATCGTGGCGCTCCCGATTACGGCCACGGTGCGCGAGGCGCGCGACCTGATGGTCGAGTCGAAATACTCGCGCCTGCCCGTCTATCGCGAGCAGATTGACGACGTGGAGGGGATAATCTACGTCCGCGACCTGCTAAGTTACTGGGCCGAGGGGCGCGAGGGCGACTCCATCGGGCCGCTGCTGCGGCCCGCCTACTTCGTCCCCGAGACCAAGACCCTGGACGAGCTGCTGGAGGAGATGCAGAAGGCGCACGTGCAGCTCGCGCTGGTCATAGACGAGTACGGCGGGCTCGCCGGCCTCGTCACCGTCGAGGACATAGTCGAAGAGATAGTCGGCGAGATAGAGGACGAGGACATAGAGGGCGAGGATATAGTCGAGATAGTCGAGGCCGACGAGGGCTACTACGAGGTTCTCGGCTCGACCGAGGTCGGGAAGATAGAGCGCCTGTTCGGGCTCGAGATAGAGGACGACGACTTCACGACCATCGCGGGACTGGTCATTGACGAGGCCGGGATGGTGCCGCAGCCGGGCGCGCGACTATCGCTTCGCGGCCTCGACGTTGAGGTGCTCGAAGCCGACGAGCGCCGCATAGGCCGCCTGCGGCTGCGCCGCGCGGAGGCTAACGGCGAAGGGCCGGGGGAGTGAAGGGAGTGGGCGACGCGGCCGCGAAGCGGGAGGCGCGCGGCGCGACCATCGCGGCCTTAACGGCGTCGGCGGTCGTGCTCACTCTCTTGTCGTGCGCCTCTTCGGGCTGCCGGGAGTTTCTGACGGGCTCGAAGGAGTCGCCGAACAGGGCCTACACCGCCGGCTCCTTCGTCCGTAAGTGCGGGGGCGAGCAGGGCGGGAGCCTTACGCACGTGAACCTGCACGACGGCATGGGCACGCCGCCGCCGGGCTTGAACGGCACGATAACGAGCGGCGAGGTCTTCGCGGCCGAAGGCAGCTTCAACGTCAAGCTGACGTGGAAGGGCAACGGCGAGCTCCTCGTCGGGTGCGAGGGCTGCGCCGGGCGGAAAGTAACGAAGCGCGAGTCAGCCTGGCGCGACGTGAAAATCTCTTACGCGGAGAAGTGACGGGGGCGGGCGCCGGCGCGGCCCGAAAAATTTTGAGCGACGGGGGAGAGATGGCGAAGAGGAAGAGCAAGTTCCTTTCGGGGCGGCGCATAGACCCGCGCCCCATCACGGGCGACTTCCCGCTCGCAGACCTGATTGACGAGACGTTCCTGGCCTACAACGCTGCCCGCCTGCGCGAGGCTTGCCAGCTCTTCGCCCGCAAGATGTTAGAGCCGGACGTGACCGTCGGGCTCTCTATAACGGGCGCGCTCACGCCCGCGGGGCTAGGGATTTCCGCGCTCATCCCGCTCATGCGCGCCGGCTTCGTTGACTGGATAATCACGACGGGCGCGAACCTCTACCACGACACGCACTTCGGCATAGGGCTCTCGCTCCACCAGGGCTCGACCGCAGTCTCCGACGTTGTGCTGCGCGAGGAGGAGGTCGTCCGCATCTACGACATCTTCTTCGACTACTCGGTGCTGCTCGACACCGACGCCTTCTTCCGCCGCCTAATCGAGGGCGAGGAGTTCCAGCGGCCGATGTCCACGGCCGAGTTCCACCACCTCTGCGGCAAGTACGTCCACGAGCGCGGGCGAAAGCTCGGGCTCGAAGACAAGTCGTTCCTCGCCGCGGCATACGAGCTGGGCGTCCCTGTCTATACTTCGAGCCCCGGCGACTCTTCCATCGGCATGAACGTCGCCGCCAAGGCCCTTCAGGGGAACAAGCTCGCCTTCGACCCGTCGGCCGACGTGAACGAGACCGCGGCAATCGTGCTCGCCGCCAAGCGAGGCGCCATACACGGCCGGGGCGACCGCGGGCGCAAGCACGGCGGCAAGTCCGCGGTCTTCATCCTCGGGGGCGGGAGCCCCAAGAACTTCATGCTCCAGACCGAGCCGCAGATTCAGGAGGTCCTGGGGATTGACGAGCGCGGCCACGACTACTTCCTTCAAATCACCGACGCGCGGCCCGACACGGGCGGCCTTTCGGGCGCGACGCCGGGCGAGGCCGTCTCCTGGGGCAAGGTTGACCCCGACCGCCTGCCCGACGCCGTCGTCTGCTACGCCGACTCGACGATAGCGCTGCCGCTTCTGACCGCCTACGCGCTCGCGCGCCACGAGCCGCGCGAGCTGAAGCGGCTCTACGACCGCCGCGAAGAGTTGATGGGCCTGCTGCTCGAAGAGTACGCGAAGTCCGAGAGAAGGTAGCGAGCGTTCGAGGGGGGAATCAATGGTTAAGACTGTCAGGGACGACCAGCCTCGGGTCTATTTCGACTGCAACAAGTGCCCGGCCTACTGCTGCTCGATCTACGAGCGCGTGCAGGTGAGCGGCCGCGACATACGCCGGCTCGCGAAATACTTCGGCGTCTCCTACGAGACGGCGCGCCGCCGCTACACGAAGCAGTGGGAGAACGAGCGCGTGCTCAAGCGCGTCGAGGACACGATATTCGAGGAGACCTGCATGTTCCTCGACCAGGAGACGCGCGGCTGCACCATCTACCACGCAAGGCCCGCCGTCTGCCGCGAGTACCCTGATCGGGCGCGCTGCGCCTATTACGACGTCCTACAGTTCGAGCGCCGCCAGCAGGCCGACCCGAGCGTCGTGCCGCTCGTGCAGATAACCTTCCGCGAGACCAAAGATGAGACGGTCGAGCGCGGCAACGGCCGCGAGCGCGTCTGGGAGTGGGAGCCGGAGCGCAAGCGCTGAGCGAATCTAAGAAGGGGTGTGTGAAGGATGCGAGAGCTTCTGTTGAAGTTGGTGGGGAAGAAGGTTGACCTCTTCTGCGGCGGCACGTCGGCGCTGCACGGGAAGGTCGTGAAGGTCGAGGAGTCCGTGGCCCACCTGGTGGGCGAGGACGACCGCATGTTCTACGTCGCCATAGAACGCATCATCGTCCTCAGCGAGTCGAAGGAGAGCGAGCAGCGCGCGGGCTTCACGACAGGCTTCGTGAAGTGAACGCTCACCTCGCCGCCGAGGCCACGAGCGTCGGCCCCGCGCCGCGCGGGAGCGGGACGCGGCGGAAGCCGGAGATGCGCTTCGACCAGTAGTCGCCGAAGCGCGAATAGACGACGCCGCGGCTGGTCGAGGCGTGGTAGAAGCCCTCGGCGTCGGCGACGATGCCGACGTGGCGCAGGTTGTTGAAGAAGACCAGCGTCCCGAACTTATACCTGTCAGCCTCGCCCGCCGGCTCGAAGCGCGACCAGAAGGTGCGCGCCGAGCCGCGCTCGAAGTCAACGCCCGCCTGCTGGAACACACTCCAGACGAAGCCGGAACAGTCGTAACGGTTCGGCCCTTCCGAGCCGAGCCTGTAAGGCACGCCCAGCCGCTCCTCAATCGCAGCGAACATCAGACGCTCGACCAGCCCCGTCTCCTTCGGCCGCGAGAACTCGCCGTAGGCGGCGGGCTCTTCCTCGTCGCCCGACTCGCCCACGACGTACGGCACGGTTAAATCGTTTTCGAGCCGCGTGCGGCCCGAAGGGTCTGTCGCCGTGACGGTCTGCTGCGGGGCGCCCGTCTGGCGCGGGCGCGTGGCCTGGGCGGTTTGTGCTCGGGTGGTCAGCGCGGGTGTCAAGGCCGCGGCAAAGAGCGCCGCGAGCGCGCAGGGGAACAGCTTGGAAAAAGACATTAAGGGGGAGAGTCTCCTCTACCTGAAAACTAGAAATTGCTTTGGGTATTTCTTTTTTGGGGTGGGCGGCCGGCCGGATGGGGCCGGGCGCGCAAAAGTCATCCTAACCAAACGAAGCAGCCCCCACAAGCGGCAATGTGACTGTTTCGTGACAACGCAATCTGAGAAGAGGGCGCGGCGGACTGAAAGGGGGCGCGATATGCTTCAAGTTGAAGGCAGTGTAGCGAGTCGGTACGGCTTTTGTCGTGGAATTTCACGCGCGCGGCGTGATAGCATGCGCCGCCGAAAGGGGAGAACGACTTAAGTATGCTGTTCGTCGAAAGCCGCGTGGCCGACCGTTTCGTCGAGAAGGATTCGCGCTTGGCGCTCCTGGAAGCGCTCGCGGAGCGAGGCCACGAGCCGCTGCTGCGCGCCTCGCGCCTGCACCTGTTCGAGCAGGCGCTCGCGGGGGCTGAGCACGCCCGCGAGCTTGAGCGCCTCGTGGCCGAGGCTTCGGACGCAGAGGGCGAAGTGCCTTACGTGCGCGGCGACGTGTTCTGCGCCGAGGGCTACTCGCACTTCGTCGTCTTCGGCGACGAGGAGGCTGGCGGCCTGCGCGCAGGCGTCGCATACGGCGCCGATACGCCCGACGCCGCGGAGAAGCTCGAAGAGTTCTGCCGCGCAGTCGAGGGGGCTGTGCGCGCGGCCGCGCGCGGGGCGGGCGCGGAGGGCGAAGTTGACGGCACCGCCGCCGAGGCGGCCCGAATAGAGTGGCGTGCGCGCGGCGGCTCTGCGCGCGAGGCTCTAATGCGTTTCGCTTCCGCCGGCGGGGGCGATGACTCGCCGTCGGTTTCGACGCCGCGCGGCGTCACTGCGGAGCGTCTGCGCGCAGGCGAGCTTCTCGAAGACGAGCAGGCGCGCACACTCTTGCATCGCCTGAGCGAGGCGCAGGCGGACGGCCGACTGTCTGAAATGCTCGCGCCCGGCGCGCGCGGCGCGGGCCGCGACGAGTTGGTGGCGAGGCTCGCGGGCGCCGGCCTCGTCAAACGGGAGATTCTCGTCAGTTGCCGCAGGGACGGCCACTCGCTCTTCCGCCTGCCCTCTTCGGACGCGCTCGCGATCGTGACGGCGAGCAACGCCGTGTGCAGCGAGTGCGGCACGGCCATCGCGGACGAGCGCGCCGAAGAGACGGTGACGCCTACGCCGCTCGCCGACTCGATGCTGAAGGACGGGGCGTGGATGGTTAACAGCCTGCGGGCGACGCTGCGCGAGCTTGGGCTGGCGGGCGGGGACGTGGCCGCCCGCCCGCACGAAGAAGGCGGCGCGCGTATGTTCGCGAACGTGTGCGGCGAGCCCTTCATGTTCGTGCTGCGCGACGGTGACTTCACGGGCGCGCACGCGCGGCGCGCGCTCGAAGGCGAGGCGGAGTCGCACGCCACGCGCCTCGTCGTCGTCGCGACGGGGAGCGTGCAGGACGAGGCCCGCTCGCGGCTGCGCGAGCACGCCCGCCGCCGCTCGCGCGCTGGCGCGGAGGCGGAAGTCATCTTCGTCGAAGGGCTCTCGAACGCTCACGCCGAGCTTCGCCGCGCAGTCGAGCGCGTCTCGCAGGAGGCGCTCGCGCGCGAGCTTTACGAATTGGACGCGAGCGCCGGCTTCTCCGTCGGCCGGATGCTCGCCGCGCGCCAGCGCCTCGCGCAGAGGCGGGGGGCGCTCGAAGACCTCGCGGCCTCGGCCGCCGGCGCGCTATCTGGCAGCCTCCGCGAGTTCTAAGCGTGCGTGGCCGCTTTCCGTCCACGGCGGGCAAATTGATTTTAGAAGCCTTTAAGTGGTTGACAACCCGCTCCCGCGCGGGCGAATCTTAGGCAACAACGCCCGCGACCCGTTAGCGCGGGCGGCGCTCCCGGCCCCAAAGTTTTGACTATGAACAACCGCTCTTTCGTGCTTTTGAGTTTGACGGCCTGTGTGTTCGCGCCCTCGGCGGTCGCGCGAGCGCAGGCGCCCGACCCTTCGCCGGCCCACACGCGCCCGCGCACGGTAAGCGCCGCGCAGGCGCGGCCGACTGCCACGCCGGTAGTGACGCAAACCCCTGCGCAAGGGACGGCGCCCGCGAGGGTGACGGCGCCGCCGTCAACGACGCAGCAGCCGGCAGGCGCAACAGCGCCCGCGCAGGAAGGGCAGGCGCAGTCGCCCGCGGTCTTCGTCCCGGCCGTCCCGCTCAAGCCGGCGCAGCCGATCTCTTACACGAAGTTCCGCGCGCGCGTCGCCGACGCTCAGCGCCTTCTCAAGTCGCGGCTGACGCTTACGGCCTCCTCGACGCCGCCGCTCACCATAGTCACGCTCGCCGCGCTCGACCCGGACACTTCGCGCGTGCACCTGCTGACGCTGCCGAAGGAGACTTTCCTCAGGCGCGGCTCCGAGACGGTGATGACGACGAACGAGGGCCTGACGGTGCGGCTGCAAGTCCTGCGGCCGAACTACGTCAACACGGCCGTCGTCGTCTCGGAGGCGGCGACGGGCAGGCAACTCACGCCGCTCGTCGTCGAGTACCCGATTGAGAAGTTCGGGCGCTTCCGCGAGATGGCCTACTACACTTCGGCCCACCCGGCGCTGCTCTCGCCCGACCTCGTCAAGCACGGCCAGTCCTACGTCCGCAACATGCTCGACCTGGCGGCTAAGCGCCTGAAGGACAAGGGCAAGGTCATCTCGCCCGAGCTGGTTGACATAGCCGAGCGGCTCTGCGTCGTCGAGCACGTTGACCACGGCCGCTTCCGCGCCGAAGACCGAAAGAGGCTCTACGAGGAGGTCTATGCGCTCTTCGCCCTGAACGAGCTCGACACCTACCGCTACTCCGTAAGCTCGGCGGGCGCGGGCGGCATGGTGCAGATGATACCCGCGACCTACGCGACGGTCAGGCGCATGCACCCGTCGGTGGGCCTCAACCCCGACTTCGTCGCGGGCATGCGCAACCACGGCAACGCCCTC
>DASPKR010000491.1:0-2713 GCA_035627975.1 Pyrinomonadaceae bacterium
GGAGGTCGTCCTCTCGCGGCTAGACCCTTCATACGCGGGCGGCCTGCTCGACGACTATTACGGCTACCGCTACCCCGACACCTACGACGGGCGCTACAGCGACTACGACGCGTACCTGTCAGACCCTTACTACTACGACCCGTACAGGCGCTACGCGAGCTACCGCTACGTCCCCGAGGCGATACCGGGCGCGTGGGAGCTTGACGCCTACGGCGACTGGCGCCAGCTCAGCGGCTACGGCTACGCGTGGAGCCCGCGCGTCGCGGACGGCTGGGCGCCCTACCGCGAGGGCCGCTGGGTCATGGACGATCCCTACGGCCTGACCTGGGTTTCGAGTGAGCCCTGGGGCTACGCGCCTTACCACTACGGCCGCTGGGTGAGCGTTAACAATCAGTGGTACTGGGTGCCGGAGGGCGCGGGCTCACGGCCGGCCTACTCGCCGGCTCTCGTCGCATTCCTGCCTCTCAGCGAGGCGGGCCAGGTCGGCTGGGTGCCGCTCGCGCCGGGCGACCCTTACGTGAGCACCTACTACGACGCGGAGTGGCGGCCGCACTACGTCGGCGAGTATGTCGAGCCTGAGAGGGTCGTCAACTTCGGCGTCCCCGGCGCAGTCACCGTCGTCCCGGCAGAATACTTCGGGCGCGAGATAGACCGGCGTGTCGTCGTCGAGCCGGGCGAGCGCGCGTTTAAAGGCGCGCGGCCCGTTCTCGACCCGCTCTCGGTCGCGATGCTGCGGCAGGCGGCGCTGACGCGCGCCGTCGAGCGGCGCGGCTTCGTACTGCCGCCGGGGCTCGCCAAGCGGCTCGAAGAGACGCGCGTTTACGCGGGGGCCGAGCCGCCCGCGCGGCCTTTCAAGGCTGGCAGGGCGGCGCGCGTCGAGCGCGTTACCGAGAAGCAGAAGGGTGAGAAGCTGAAAATCAAGGACGAGCGGCGCGCGGAGGTCGCGCGCCAGCCGCGCGAGCTGCCCACGTCTGGGCGCGGGCGGCGGGAAGTGACGCAGCAGCAGGCCGACGACAGCCGAGGCGTCGCACGCGAAGAGAAGGAGGCGCGCCGGGCCGAGGGGCGGCCCGTGAGGCAGAGCCCTGCTCGGCCGGAGGCCGGCCCCCCGCAGCACGCGGGGCGGGGGCGCGGCGCCGTCGAGAAGCCCGTGAGAGCGCCCGAGCGGCACGCGCAGGGCGAGCGCGTCGGGATGCGCCCTCAGCATCAGCCGCAGGCCGCGCGCCCGCAGGCGCAAAGGCAGCAAGGCCCGCCGCAACGCCAGCCGAAGGCCGAGCGCGGGCAGGGGCAGCCGGGCGGCGGTGGCGGCGCCCACCCCCAGAAGGGACAGGGCAAGCCCGGCAAGGGCAAAGGGAAACCTTAGTAGTTCGTCAGGATGCGCTCGGGCGTGAAGCCCATCTCGTGGAGGCGGTCGCGGGTCTGCTCGATCATCTCGCGCGAGCCGCAGACCAGCGCGACGGGGTCGGAGAGCGAGGGCAGTACGTTGTCGAGGAGCGACTGGACGTAGCCCGTGGAGCCGGCCCACTCGTAACCGTCGGGGCGCGAGACGACCTGTCGCAGCTCGATGCCCGCGGCCTTCCACGCCTCCGTCTCGTCGCGGTAGCAGAAGTCCTCGGGCGTGCGCGCGCCGTAGAGGACGACTATCTGCCCGAAGTCTTCGGCGTGCCGCAGAACCGACCGCAGCGCCGAGCGCAGCGGCGCCACGCCCGTCCCCATGGCTACGAAGACGAGGTCGCGGCCCTCGTGCTCATTCAGAGAGAAGCCGTGGCCGGCTATCTCGATGAGGCTGACTCTGCCGCCCGGCCTCATCTCGTAGAGGGCGCGGCTCACGGGGTCGTTCGTGCGCTTGACGATGAACTCCAGCTCGTCGTCCTCGGGCGCGCTCGCGATGGCGAAGTAAGCGCGGCCCGCGCCCTCGATCTCGAGGTGGGCGACCTGGCCCGGCGTGAACCGCAGGTCGTGCGCGTCCGGGGCGCCCTCCGGCAGCACGTCGAATGCGCGGATGTCTCTGGCCTCCTCGTGGACGCGTTTGATTACGAGCGCGCGGCCCCCCCTGCTCTCCATAAAAAACCTGCCGTCTCGGACTGTCTGGTTGGAACGCGCCGAGTGTAGCGCACGCGCCGCGCGAGCGTCTAGGAAGCGCGCCGCCGCGCGGCGCGCGCTACGCTTACAGCCCCGTCGCCTTCTGTGTTAAAACAGTCGCCTGTCGCAATAATCCTTTTATTTCAAGACCGACTAATGAACCGCTCGCCGCTGCTCGTCATCCTCGTCACGGTCTTCATAGACCTGGTCGGCTTCGGCATCGTCATACCCGTCCTGCCCTACTACCTTGATAGCCCGCGCTTCAACGCCTCTCCCGTAGCGCTCGGCCTTCTGTTCTCGTCCTACTCGGTGATGCAGCTCATCTTCTCGCCCATACTCGGGCGATGGTCAGACAAGCACGGGCGGCGGCCCGTGCTGTTCCTGAGCCTGCTGGGCACGGGCGTCGGCTTCATGATACTCGGCGCGGCCCAGACGCTCACGATGCTCTTCGTCGGGCGCATCATCGCAGGAATTACGGGCGGCAACATCTCGACGGCGCAGGCCTACATCGCCGACGTGACGACGCCCGAGAACCGCGCGACGTGGGCGCCAACGTCCAACTCGGCCAACTGCTCTCGCAGCAGCGCAAGTACGAGGAGGCGGCGGCCGCCTTCCGCGTCGCGCTCGAAGAGGA
>DASPKR010000492.1:0-6006 GCA_035627975.1 Pyrinomonadaceae bacterium
GATGATGTTCGTCGGGTGGGAGGGGGTGGGCCTGTGCTCCTACCTGCTCATCGGCTACTACTTCGACCGCAAGGAGGCGGGCGACGCCTCCCGCAAGGCTTTCATAACTAACCGCGTCGGCGACTTCGGCTTCGCGCTCGCCGTCTTCGCCATCATCGCCACCTTCGGCACGACGCAGTACACAGCCGTCTTCGAGTCGGCGCGCGCATACCCCGTCGAGCTCATCGGCTCGTGGGGCCTCATGTCGTGGATTGCGCTCGGGCTCTTCATCGGCGCGTGCGGCAAGAGCGCGCAGATACCGCTCTACGTCTGGCTGCCGGACGCGATGGCCGGGCCAACCCCCGTCTCGGCGCTCATACACGCGGCGACGATGGTGACGGCCGGCCTCTACATGGTCACGCGCACGAACGTAATCTTCCAGCACTCGCAGACGATGATGCTCGTCGTGGCCGTCGTCGGCGCGATCACAGCCCTGTTCGCCGCGACCATAGGCATCACGCAGAACGACATCAAGAAGGTTCTGGCCTACTCCACGGTCTCGCAGCTGGGGTTCATGTTCCTCGCCTGCGGCGTCGGCGCCTTCGTCATCGGCATCTTCCACGTGATGACGCACGCCTTCTTCAAGGCCCTCATGTTCCTCGGCGCGGGCTCGGTCATACACGCCATGCACCACGAGCAGGACATGCGGAGGATGGGAGGCCTTCGGAAGTACATGCCGAAGACCTACTGGACTTTCCTCGCGGGCTGGCTCGCCATCTGCGGCGTAATACCGCTTTCGGGCTTCTGGTCGAAGGACGAGATTCTCTGGAACGCGGCCTCGACCGAGTACATACCCTACGGCTGGCTGCTCTGGCTCGTAGCGACGATTGCCGCGACCTGCACGGCCTTCTACATGACGCGGCTCGTTGCGATGACCTTCTGGGGCAGGGAGAGGTTCCTGGAGGTGAGCGCTGGCGGGCAGGCCGACGAGGCGCACGCGCAGCGTTACGCCGACGGCGAGACGGCGCACGCCGCCTCGACGCCTTCGGTCGGCGACCGGCCGCACCACGGCCCCGAGGAGCGCGTAGGCGCCGCGCACGCTTTAGAGACGGCCGCGCGAGGCGAGCACGAGCACGCGGACGACCGCGGCCGGGACATACACGACGTTCACGACCCCGGCCACAAGGGCGTGCACGGCCACGCGCACGGCTCCGTCATCCCTCACGAGTCGCCGCGCTCGATGTGGGTGCCGCTGGCGGTGCTCGCCGTGCTCGCCGTCATCGGCGGCTTCGTGGGCGTCGGGCCGGCGTTCAAGTTCGTGACGGGCTCGGAGCACCCCGGCGGGCGTCTGAACATCGTCACGTGGCTCGACCCGCTCATATGGAACCCGGCGACGGGCGGCTGGGGCAAGGGCCACGTGGGCGACGAGCACGCCGCCCCGACGGAGGGCGCAGGCCACGCGGCGGCGCCTGCCGCGGACGCGCACGAGGCGCCGCTGCCTACGCGCAGCGACGCGGGCGGGGAAGGGGCGCTCCCCTACGGCGACACGGGCTTCAACCTTGCGCACTCGGTCGAGCACGCTTTGGGCAGCCACGCCGCCTCAGAGTGGTTCTTCATCATCGTCTCGCTCTTGGTCGCCGGCCTCGGCATACTGCTCGGCTGGCTCTTCTACGTGCGAGACCCGCGCCTGCCCGCGGCGTGGGCGGCCCGGCTCGGGGCTCTCTACCGCGCGAGCTTCAACAAGTACTGGGTTGACGAGTTCTACGGCGCGGCCGTCACGCGCAGGGTCATGGATGCGGCGCGCGCCGTCTATCAGATTGACTCGAAGGCGCTGGACGGCGCTGTGAACGGCGCGGCCGCTCTGACGCGGCGGCTGAGCAGCCTTACGGGCGACACAGACCGCCTCGTCGTTGACGGCGCTGTGAACGGCGTGGCGGGCTTCATAAAGAAGCTGATGTCGCCGCTCCTGCGCGCGGCGCAGACGGGCCTCGCGCCCAACTACGCGCTCGTCATGGTAATCGGCCTCGTCGCGGCCGTCGCGCTCTTCTTCGGCCCGGACATCTGGGCGGCGCTGAAGGGCGTGTTCGCCTTGATCCTTCATACGAGAGGCGCACAGTGAAAATTCCCTACCTCCTGTCCGTCATCACATGGCTCCCGGCCGTCGGCGCGCTCGCCATACTCTTCGCCTTCAGGAAGGGTCGCACGGGCGCCGTCAAGAGGTTCGCGACCGCGTGGCTCGGGCTCGACTTCGTGCTCTCGCTCTTCCTCGTCGCATACGACCGGGGCCTGGGCGGGATGCAGTTCATAGAGGACTACCAGTGGATCCCGTCCATCGGCGCGCGCTACCAGATGGGCGTGGACGGCGTGGCCGTGCTGCTCATACTGCTGACGACGCTGCTGGGCTGGATTGCCGCGCTCTCCTCCTGGGAGTACATCGAGAAGAGGGAGAAGGAGTACTACGCGCTGCTGCTCTTCCTCCAGACCTCCGTGCTCGGCGTCTTCGCCGCGATGGACCTATTCCTCTTCTTCCTCTTCTTCGAGGTCTCTCTGGTGCCGATGTACTTCCTCATCGGCATATGGGGCGGAGAGCGGAGACTTTACGCGGCGATAAAGTTCTTCCTCTACACGCTGGTCGGGTCGGTGGCGCTCCTGCTCGGGATGATTAAGATGTACTTCCTGACGCAGGACGCGGGGCTGACGGCGACGATTGCGCCCGCGACCCTCGACGCCGTGGCCGGCAATCAGGAGGCGCGAGCCCTCATCGCCAGCTCGCTCAGCGAGGCGGCCGCCAACGGCACAGGCACCTTCAACATAATGTTCATGCAGGCGCTCGGCTCCGTTCTGCCGATGGGGGCGATGCAGGTGCTGCTGTTCTTCGCCTTCGCGCTCGGGTTCGCCATAAAGGTGCCGATGTGGCCTTTCCACACGTGGCTGCCTGACGCGCACGTCGAGGCGCCGACTGCCGGCTCCGTCATACTCGCCGGCATACTGCTCAAGCTAGGCACCTACGGCTTCTTCCGCTTCAACCTGCCATTCTTCCCCGCGGCCTCGGCCGACCAGAGCTACTTCTTCGACGGCGCGTTCGGCGTGCGCAACGTGATGGTCATACTCGCCATCATCGGCATCATCTACGGCGCGCTGGCCGCCATGTACTTCGTCGTTAAGCGCGACGGCGACGTGAAGAAGCTCGTCGCTTATTCGAGCGTCTCCTCGATGGGCATCGTGATCCTCGGGCTCTTCTCCCTGAACCCGAACGGGCTGAACGGCGCCGTGCTGCACATGATCAACCACGGCATCTACTCGGGCGCTCTCTTCCTGCTCGTCGGCATCATCTACGAGCGGCGGCACACGCGCAGCGTCGCCGAGTTCGGCGGGCTCTCGCACGTCATGCCGGGCTACGCGGCCGTCTTCCTGGCGATGGCGATGACGGCGATAGGGCTGCCGCTGCTGTGCGTCTTCATCTCGGAGTTCCTCGCCCTGCGCGGCGCGTTCGAGGCGAGCCCGTGGTGGTCGGGCTGGGCGGCGCTAGGCATCATCCTGAACGCGGGCTATATGCTCTGGCTTTACCAGAGGATGTTCTTCGGCAACGTCGAGAACGAGAAGAACGCGCGGCTGCGCGACATGAGCCGGCGCGAGTGGGCATACATGCTGCCGCTCGTCGTCATGTCGCTCTGGATAGGCGTCTATCCTAAGCCGTTCCTCGACTTCATCGGCAGGCCCGTCGCCGCGGTCGTCCGCCACATACGCCCCGACTACCCGGTGCCGGCGCGGCCCGCGCAGCGGCAGACGCCCGAGCGGGCGGAAAGAGAGTAGATGCCGGGTGCCGGGCGCTGGACGTCGGCGAACCGGCTGACACTGGCATCCGACATCTAGCGTCGGACGTCTGAACTTATGTTTCTCCTCCAAGCAAACACCACAAGCCTGTTCAGCGTCGGCGACCTCCGCCTGATAGCGCCGGAGTTGATCCTGACCCTGTGCGCGTGCGCGGCGCTCGTCGTCGAGGTGCTGCTGCCGCGCCGCATGAGCGTCTGGACAGGCTACGTGGCGCTCGGCGGGCTCGCGCTCGCCGCCGTGTCGCTCGCAGTGCTCGGCTACCCGCTGTGGGCCGGCGAGGGCGGCGGCGCGCTCACAGGCTTCTACAACACCGTCCGCATAGACCCCTTCGCCGTCCTCTTCAAGGGCGTCTTCCTGCTCTCGGCCGCGCTGACGGTAGCTGTGTCGCTGCGCTACCTCGACGTTGAGGGCGAGCAGCGCGGCGAGTATTACTCGCTCGTGCTCTTCGCCACGGTCGGCATGATGTTCCTGGCGAGCGGCTACGACCTCATCGTGCTCTACATAAGCCTTGAGCTTATGGCGCTCGCCTTCTACGTGCTCGTCGCCTACGCCAGGCGCGACCGGCGCTCGAACGAGGCGGGGATGAAATACTTCCTGCTCGGCGCCTTCTCCTCCGGGATACTGCTCTACGGCATGTCGCTCCTCTTCGGCGTGGCCGGCTCGACCAACCTGGCAGACATAGCGCCGCGCGTAGCCGAGGCCGTAGCGGCGTCGCCCGCGGCCGAGGGCGCCACGCTCCGGCCCCTGACCCTTCTGGCGATGGTCGCGCTCGCGGCCGGCCTCTTCTTCAAGATCGCCGCCGTGCCTTTCCACATGTGGGCGCCGGACGCCTACCAGGGCGCGCCCACGTCCGTCACGGCCTTCCTCTCTACGGGGTCGAAGGCGGCGAGCTTCGCCTTCCTCGCGCGGCTCTTCCTCGACGGGCTGGGCGGGATGAGGCTCGACTGGGCGCCGCTCCTGGGGCTCGTCGCGGCGGTGACGATAATGGTGGGGAACTGGGCCGCGGTGACGCAGCAGAACTCGAAGAGGCTTCTTGCCTACTCCTCCATCTCGAACGCGGGCTACCTCCTGCTCGGCGTCATAGCGGCCAACGAGTGGGGCTACAAGGGGCTCATCGTCTATCTCATCGTCTATACGTTCATGAACGTCGGCGCCTTCGGCGTCATCATCTCTTTGAGGCGGCGCGGCATTTTGGGCGACGAGGTGGAGGACTTCGCCGGCCTCGGGCAGAAGGCGCCGGGGACTGCGCTGATGATGGCGCTCTTCATGCTCTCTCTGGGCGGCCTGCCCGGCACGGGCGGCTTCATCGGGAAGCTGTTCCTGTTCGGCGGCGTCATCGAGCGCGGGAGGGCCGAGGGGAAGAACTGGTACTACTGGCTCGTCGCGTGGGCGGCCCTGAACACCGTAGTCTCCTTCTACTACTACGTGCGCTTCATACGCGCGATGTACATAGGCGAGCGCGCGCCCGACCGGCAGCCGCTCTCGCTCTCGCCCGCGCTACAGGCGGCGCTCGTAGTCTGCGCCGTCTGCGTCGTGCTCATCGGCCTCTACCCGCACCCCTTCATAAAGGCGGCCGAGGCGCTCGTCACGGCGCTCGCGCCCGGCGGGCTCGCGTCCGTCCGCTGAAGCTTCTCTTTTTGGTTCTAACGGGTGGTTGAGCGGCGCGCCCGCCTGAACTCCGCGAGCCAGAGAAGGAAGTAGGTCAAGGACGAGCCGCAGATCGCGAGCGTCGCCCCGAGGCTCAAAGCCCTCAGCGCCGCCTCCATCAGCCTCAACTGAAATTCCGCCCGTGACACGCCGAGATTCGACAAGTCGGGGAATTCCATCTCTCGTCTCCGGCCCGGTCTCCCTTTCGCATGACCGGTTCATGCCGGAGATACGAGCCGCCCGCCGCAGGCGGATTCACGCCCCTGATTCGACCTAACGCGAGATTCTTCGCCCGATTCAATCACATAATGTTGCTACATATGTAGGTAGTTCCCCGTAGCGCGGGGCGGGTGCATTATGCGTCGCGCGCCGGGGGGACGAGCCCACCCGAGGCGCACAGGGCGGAAACGTTTTAATGACCGGCGCCCGGCGAGGCGCCCGAGAGAATAAAAGGAGAAGAGCATGAACAGCACAGACACCTCACGCAAATCAATCATCGCGCGCGCGTCCCTAATGCTTCTCGCAATCGTAGCCTTCGCGCTTCTT
>DASPKR010000493.1:0-4035 GCA_035627975.1 Pyrinomonadaceae bacterium
GCGAATCGGCGGAGGCGAACGCCTGATGGAGCGACCGATGGAACGCGGCGGCACGGTTAGGGACGTGAAGGAGGCGGCGCGCCTGTTCAAGATGGGCGCGCCGATGCACCCGATCTTCGTCCACTTCACCATCGCGCTGACGGCCTCCTCGCTCGCCTTCGACGCGCTCGGCTTCTTCACGGCCCGCGCGTCGCTCACAGCCGCCGGTGGCTGGGCGCTCGTCGGTTCGGCCTTGATGACGCTCATGACGATCTCGACGGGGCTGACTTCGGCCGCGCGTGCGCCGTTGGAGGAGGGCGAGGCGCGCTCGTTCCTGCGCGCGCACATGGCGCTCGGCTTCGTCTTCTACGGGCTGCTCGTGGCGATGGCGCTGTGGCGGCTGTCGCTGTGGCAGGCGGGCGCGGGAGTCTCTTGGTGGTATCTGGCGGCGTTGGGAGCGGTCTCACTCGTGATGACGGTGCAGGGCTATTTGGGCGGCGAACTCGTCTACCGCTACGGCGTCGAGGTCGAGCAGGCGTACCGCGAATTGCCGGAACGAGAGGCCGACTCGACACCCCCTCATTTAGCCGCCTCATCGACTCAGGCAGACTCAGTCGCTGCCGCCCCGAAGCGAGGAGATTGAGGGCGCGGCGTGACAGGTACACCGTTCATTGGCCTTTACCCGTTCCAATGGATCGCGCTGGTCACGGCAGTGCTGGCGCTGCTACTCGCCGGCGAGGCGCTGGTCGGGCACTACCGCAAGGGCTTCGTCTTGCGCGCACAGTACGCGCCCTTGGTCAGCGGCGGAGTGCTCGTCGTGGCAGCGTTGGTGGCTGGCATCGCGCCGGGCGCGGCTTGGGCGAACGTGGCGTTGCGCGCCGCAGGCTGGCTGGCGCTCGCGACCGGCGTCGTCGGCTTCGGCTCCCACCATTACTACGGCATCGCGAGGAAGCCGGGCGGTTACGGGTGGTTCCTGCACCACCTGATGTACGGCGCACCACAACTCGCGCCGCTCGCGTTCGCGCACGTGGGCTTGCTCGCACTCGTCACGGCGCGGGGGCTGGCGGGCGCGGCGCGGTTCGCGGGCGTGGGCGTGCGGGCCGCGCTGCTCGGCTTCGTGGCCGTCGCGCTCGCGGGGGCGATCCTGCAGGCGGGCATCCTGCATTACCGCGGCGCGTTCAATAACCCTTTGATGTACGCGCCGCTGACTGCGCCTCTGCTCGCCGTCTTAGCAAGCGTCTGGACGGCCCTCGCGCCGGGCCGCGCGGCGTCGCTCGCCTTGGCGGCCCTGTTGTGGCTGACGTTCCTCATAGGCTTCGCCGGATGGGGGATGCACCTGCGAGGTATGGGCCGCCAGATGGGCGGGCTCTACGTAACGCTCTTTAACCTGCTCGAAGGGCCGGCCCCGTTTGCGCCCGCGCTCTTCGCGGGTTTCGCCGCCGTAGGGCTGGTCGCTGTTTATCTGCTGTAGATGGAACTGGGTTGTTCGTATGACAGGGGAGGAAGAGTTTATCACTCGCTATCCGGGCTACAACGTACTAGACAGATGGTCGTCGCCCGATTGGGACGACCAGACGCGCGCGATCGTGCGGCAGCGTCTGGAGGAAGTCCCGCCCGTCCGCTTCTTCAACGAGCACGAGGCGCGCACACTCGCGGCGGTCGCGGAACGGATGGTACCGCAGCCCGAACGGAGCGAGGGCGACAAGGTTCCAATCGTGCCGTGGATCGACGAGAAGCTCTACGAGGACAAGCGCGACGGCTACCGCTACGAAGAGCTGCCGCCGCAGCGCGAGGCGTGGCGGCTAGGACTCGCAGGCATTGACGAGGCGTCGCGCGCACTCTTCGACGGCAAAAGGTTCGTCGAACTCGACCCCCTCTCCCAAGATGTCGTGCTGCACCACGTCGAGCGCGGTAACGCCCCCGGCGCGGCGTGGGAGCGAATGCCAGCAGCGCGGTTCTTCCGCAGCGTGCTCTCGATCACAATAGTCAAGACCTACTACGCGCACCCGCTGGCTTGGAACGAGATCGGCTACGGCGGCCCTTCCAGCCCGCGCGGGCACGTACGCAAGTGGGAAGGCGGCGTTGACCCTTGGGAAGCGCGGGAGGAGAAGTCTAGCCGTCGGTGAATACGGGAGGGTAACGAGAGACCGCGATGATCGTCAGGCCGCAAGATTATCTTGTGAGGTTGCGCCCGCGCGACGACACGCTCTATGTCAGCCAGAGCCGCACCGTTCTCGCCACCGACCGCGACGGCTTCATCAGCGGGGGCGCGGATCACGGGCTGCTTGTGCATCAGACGCGGCTGCTCTCCCGCTACAGGTATCTGATTAACGGAAGACAGTGGCGGCCCGTAGCGCTCTCGAACGTCGAGCAGCACACTTGGCTCGGCTACTACATCGCCCTACCGCCGGGCGTCGAGGAAGAACGTGACCCCGGCAGCGGTCAGATGGAGGTCATCTCGCAGCAGACGCTTGAGCTGCGCCTTTCGCGCTACGTCGGCGACGCCCTGCACGAAGATGTTGACATCACGAACTTCACGCAGCAGCCCGTCGCCTTCACGCTCACGCTTGAGGCGGACGCGGACTTCGCCGACGTTGACGAGACTAAGGGAGAGAGGGTGCAGGAGGGCGAGGTCGCGCGTGAGTGGCGCGCGGCGGGCGGCGGGCGGGAACTCTATTTCGATTACAAGGTCGAGCACACTTACAGCCATCGAGGGGGAGCGGGGACGAGGCACCTCCATCGCGGCGTGGCGGTGCGCGTCGAGAACACTACGTCCGCGTCGACCTACGACGACGGGCAAATTTCCTTCACCGTTGAACTCGAACCGCTCGGGCATTGGCACGCTTGCCTCGACCTGATCCCTTTCATTGACGGCCAATGGCTTCAGCCGCTCTACGGCTGCCGCTCGTTCGGCGGCGCGCGCAACGAATACGACCGGCGGAGAAAAATCTTCTTGAGCGAGGCGACCAGCTTCACCGCGCCGCAGAGCGAGACGCTCACGCATGTAGTCACGGGCGCGCTGGAGCAGGCGAAGCGTGACTTGGCCGCGCTCCGCCTCTACGACCTCGATCAAGGCGAGCGCGCGTGGACTACTGCCGCGGGGCTTCCGATCTTCTTGGCGCTCTTTGGGCGCGACGCGCTCACCACCGCTTGGCAGGCCGCGCTCCTCGGCCCCGACATGATGAATGGCGCGCTCCCCGAACTCGCGCGTTGGCAGGGGAAAGAAGTTAATGACTGGCGTGACGAGCAGCCCGGCAAGATGCTCCACGAGGCGCACACAGGGCCGACGAAGATGCTCGACATCAGCGCGCGCCGTCGCTATTACGGCTCGATCACGACCTCCGGCTTCTACCCCGTAATCGTATCGGAGCTGTGGCACTGGACGGGCGACAAGGAGTTGATACGCCCGCTCGTTGAACCGGCGATGAAGGCTATCCGTTGGCTCGACGAATACGGCGACCTCGACGGCGACGGTTTCTACGAGTACCGGACTCGCTCGGAGCAGGGGGTGAGGCATCAGGCGTGGAAGGACTCGGCGGACGCTATAGTTTACGAAGACGGCTCGCAGGTCGAGCCTCCCATCGCGACGTGCGAAGAGCAAGGGTTTGCTTACCTCGCGAAGCTCCACATGTCGGAAGTTCTGTGGTGGCTCGACGAGAAGGACGCGGCGAAGAGACTCTTCCGCGAGGCGGAGGAGTTGAAGAAGCATTTCAACGAAGCCTTCTGGATGGATACGGAGGGCTTCTTCGCCTTGGGCCTCGATGCGCGGAAGCGGCAGATCAGGTCCATCACCTCGAACCCCGGCCACTGCCTCGCCACGGCCATCACGGACGAGGCGCTCGTGCCACGCACGGCCCTGCGCTTCATCGCCGACGACCTATTTTCCGGTTGGGGCGTGCGCACGCTCTCCTCGAAGCACCCGGCCTACAACCCTTACAGCTACCACCGCGGCTCCGTCTGGCCGGTCGAGCACGGGACGTTCGCCGTCGCGTTCGCGCGCTACGGCTACCAACGCGTCGTAGAGTTGATCGCGCAAGCGCAGTTCGAGGCCGCCGC
>DASPKR010000494.1:0-4770 GCA_035627975.1 Pyrinomonadaceae bacterium
TCGTCCAGCAGTTCGCCGTAGCGGGGCGCGATGTGCCACGCCTCGACCTCGCCGCTCAGGTACTCGTAGAGGAGCGGCGTGTGCAGGAAGTGATCCTCGTTCGAGACGAGCGTCACCTGTCCCGCGCCCGCGAGGCCCAGCGCCGTGAAGAGCCCGCCGAACCCGCCTCCCACGATTACTATGCGCGCTCTCTCCGCGTCGCGCTCCTCGCTTGCGTCCATCAGGCGTCGTCTCCCGTCCGCGTGTTGCCGAACCGCGCGGCATGGTAGCAGAGAAGCCGCCGCGCGCGCACGCCGCGGCCGCGAAGGGCCGCGCGGGCTGTGCGTTATCTAACAGACAAAATTTCCGGCCCCCCTCTGTTAAGGCGCATGTAAATGGTATAGACTGCCGGCGCACTTCCGAAGGGCCTCGCCTCGCTCAAGCTTTACACCCTCAAACCACCGGAGGAGTTTATGAGAGGGCTCGCCTTCATTCTGCGCACTCTCCTGTACGGCTGGCTGCTCGCCTTAATCGAGCTCATAAAGAAAATCCTACGCCGCTGCCGCGCCGGGAAGAGGCGCGGGGGCGAGTCGGAGCGCGACCGGCGCTCCTCGCGCGTCCCATGCGTGCCGATAGACGAGCCGGCCTTCGTCCGCCCCGACCCGCTCATCTACGCGCAGTTCTACCTGATGAAGCTGGGGCTCGCCGTAACTTGGGACAACCCCGACATACAACTACGCCTCAACGGCGCGCCCGTCTCCTCGTCGCTCCTCAAGCCCGCGACGACCTACGAGATAGTGGCGCGCGTATGGAACAACTCCTTCACCGCGCCCGTGGCGGCGATGCCCGTCCACTTCTCCTACCTCGACTTCGGCGCGGGAACCGTGAGCGTCCCCATCGGCTCGACCAAGATAGACCTCGGGGTGAAGGGAGGCCCCGACCACCCGGCCTTCGCCGCCGTGCCGTGGACTACGCCGGCCGAGCCGGGCCACTACTGCATACAGGTCTTGCTCGACCCGCCCGACGACATCAACTCGTTCAACAACCTCGGGCAGGAGAACACGAACGTAGGCGAGGCGCACTCGCCCGCCGTCTTCACCTTCAAGTTGCGCAACGACACCGCCCGCGAGCGCCGCTACCGCTTCGAGGTGGACTCCTACCACCTCGTCCCCTCGGGGCCGTGCCGCGAGCGCTGGGGCGAGGAGGAGCGTCGAGCGCGCCTGCAACTCCACGCGCGCGGCAAGCACCCAGTCCCCGCGGGCTGGGGCGTCTCAATAACGCCCGACGCGCCCGTGCTCGCGCCCGGCGACGAGATAACGGTGACGGCTTCGTTCGAGCCGCCCAACGGCTTCGCCGGCGCGCAGGACTTCAACGTCAACGCGCTACACGACGACGGCCTCGCCGGCGGCGTAACGCTCACCGTTCTGGCGGGCGCTTGAGAGGGAGGCAGGCATGAACTACGTGCAGCACACCATCTGCGTACAGCCTTCGGGCTACAGCTCGATGAACCAGTACGTGAGCGCGACCATACAGGCCATACTCGCGGGCGGGATAAGCGCTGCCATAGCGGGGGTGTCCGCCATGCCTTGGTGCGCCCTGTTCGCAATCCCCGTCACCGCGGCCGTCTGGCTCATAGCCTACTGCCAGTGGTGGCTCTACGGCCGGCTCGTCTGCCTCGGCGGCGACCACACGGCGGTAGGAATGCTCGTCTCCGTCGAGCCGCCCGAGAACAAGTCCGGCTTCGACGCCCTGGACACCGACTACAGCATCAACCTCCTGCTCCCGCCCAACAAGCCCGGCGTGAATCAGGCGACGGCCGAGGCGAGCTCCCCTTACGGCTTCCTCATCAAGGAGCAGGCGGCGACGAAGGACATCGGCCTGCCCTTCAAGGGCGAGGCGGCGACCGACAAGGGGACGGGCGTGAAGTCGGCCATACTGCACTGCGAGTTCGAGGGCGCGGGCGTGGCCGACACGATGCTCGGCGCGCAGATAGGCTTGGGGCTCGCGGTCGCGGCGCTCATCGTCTGCTTGGCCGTCCCGCCGCCGTGGGGCATGATAATCGCCGGCATACTGGCCTTCCTCGCGCTGCTCGCCATGCTGCTCGGCCTGCTCATCGGCCTCGGCGACACGGGCAGCCCCGGCGACGTGAACCCCTCGCTCGGCGCCCTGCACACCAACGACGCCTCGAAAGGCGGCCTCGGCGCAGACCTCCTCGTCGTCCACGGCACATGGATTTACGACTCGGCGCACGAGGGCTGGAACGAGATTCACCCCATAAAGCTCTGCGAACGCGTAGGCACATGGAACGGCGACTGGCCCGCCGACCTCGACGACCAGATAAAGCGCTGGGAGGGCGTCATCGCCGACGCCATCAAGCCGCAGACGATTGCGGGGCAGACCGAGCCCCAGAACCACTGGGAGGTGCACCCCGGCGTGGACGGCTGCCAGCCCGGCGGCGGCGACCTGCCGCCGATTCACTAACGGGGGCGCGCTGGACACTGCGTCGGGAGGCGTGTTAAATTCTCCCGGTTAGTAGATTAACTCTAGCGGTTGCCTGAGGATACGTCGGGCCTACTGCGGATCGTGAGGATCATCTCGAGACAGTCATGGCATTAGCAACGGAAGTGAAAGAACGCATCATCGGCCAATACGCAACGCACGAGGGCGACACCGGCTCGCCGCAGGTGCAAGTCGCGCTGCTCACACAGCGCATAAACGAGCTGACCGAGCACTTCAAGACTCACAAGAAGGACAACCACTCGCGCCGGGGGCTGCTCAAGATGGTCTCGCAGCGTCGCAGCCTGCTCGACTACCTCAAGCGTAGAGACATCGAGGGGTATCACGAACTCATCGGCAAGCTCGGCCTGCGCCGCTAGCTCGGCCGGTGCGCGCTTCGCGGCGCGCGTTCGTGTCGGTTTTCAGTGCGAGAGGCGACAATCCTCTTTAACATCGCCCCGACTCCGGGAAAAAGCCTTTGGGAGTGGCCGAACGTGACGGCGCCTGAACTCCCACGGGCGGAGGGCGGGGAGCGGCCTGTAGCATCCAGGGCAAAGGGCGGCACCGGGCTTCACGGTTGGAAGCGCGGTGCCGTTTTTTCGTTAAGCCGACCGGGCAGCCGGCGCGCCTCACGTAGCGCGCGGGACGCCGCGGGCGGCGCTTGAATATAATCGCCGGCCGCCGCGCGGCGGATGAGACGCCGCGCCGAACAGGCCCGCCGCCAGGGCGGGGGCGACCGAAGGAGACGAGAAAAATGGCAGCTAAGAAATTCCTCAGGGAAAAGATAAAGGTGGGAGACCGCGAGCTCTCCGTCGAGATCGGCCGCATTGCCAAGCAGGCCAACGGCTCGTGCGTCATACGCTACGGCGACACGATGTTGCTCGTGGCCGCCGTGAGCACCAACAGCCCGCGCGAGGGCATTGACTTCTTCCCGCTCACGGTCGAGTACCGCGAGCACAACTACGCCGCCGGGCGCATCCCCGGCAACTACTTCCGGCGCGAGGGGCGCCCGAACGAGAAGGAGGTGCTGACGGCTCGCATGATTGACCGCCCGTGCCGCCCGCTCTTCGTCGAGGGCTACAAGAACGAGACGCAGGTCATCGCCTCCGTCATCTCCGCCGACGCGGAGAACGACCCGGACGTAATCGCAATCACCGGCGCCTCATGCGCGCTCTACCTCTCCGACATCCCCTTCCCGAACCCGATCGCGGGCGTGAGAGTCGGCCTCATAGACGGCCGCTACATCATCAACCCGACCTACGACGAGGTGCGCGAGTCGCGCCTGAACCTCATCGTCGCCGGCACCGAGGAGGCCATCATCATGGTCGAGGCCGGGGCGAAGGAGGTCTCCGAGGAGATAATGGTCGAGGCCCTGATGCTCGCGCACAAGGAGATAAACCGCCTGTGCCGCTGGCAGAAGGAGCTCTACAAGGCGCTGGAGATCGAGAAGCGCCCGTTCGAGACGCCCCAGCTCAACGAGGAGATGACGGGCGAGATAGAGCGCAACTACTCGGAGCGGCTGCGCGCGGCGCTCGACACGGCGACGCACGGCAAGCAGGCCTCATACGCCGCCGTTGACGCCCTAAAGAAGGAGGTCGTCGAGTCCTACCCGGAAGACCAGCCCGAGCAGCGCCAGATGGCGAAGAAGGTCTTCGACCACCTCAAGGAGAAGATTTTCCGCGAGGACATACTCGGCAACCGCCGCCGCCCCGACAACCGCCGCTTCTCCGAAATCCGCCCGATTGATGTCGAGGTCGGCTGGCTCCCGCGCGTCCACGGCTCGGCCCTATTCACGCGCGGCGAGACGCAGGCGATTGTCACCGCCACGCTCGGCACTAAAGAGGACGAGCAGTTCTTAGACGACCTCGAGTCGGGCGAGATAAAGCGCCGCTTCCTCCTTCACTACAACTTCCCGCACTTCTCGGTCGGCGAGGTCGGCCGCTTCGGCTCCACCTCGCGCCGCGAGATAGGCCACGGGGCGCTCGCGCGCCGCGCGCTAGAGCCGGTGCTGCCCACGGAGGAGGAGTTCCCCTACTCGCTGCGCATCGTCTCGGACATCACGGAGTCGAACGGGTCGTCTTCGATGGCGACCGTCTGCGGCGGCAGCCTTGCGCTCATGGACGCGGGCGTCCCCATCAAGTCGGGCGTCGCGGGCGTCGCAATGGGGCTCGTCATGGAGGGCAACCGCTACGCCATCCTCTCCGACATAGCCGGAGCCGAAGACCACTACGGCGACATGGACTTCAAGGTCGCCGGCACCCGCCAGGGCATCACCGCCCTCCAGATGGACATCAA
>DASPKR010000495.1:0-2817 GCA_035627975.1 Pyrinomonadaceae bacterium
ATGCAGGGCTGGTGGAGCATGGTTATCTGGGCGGAGCGGCCCACGTAGCTGCGGGCCATCGCTATCGCCTCGGTCAAATTGTCGGCGCGCTCCCATCCCATTATGGCGGGGACGTGCGCGTTCTCGGCGCCGGCGGCTATGACGCGGCCGACATGCTGGCGGCCGTTCTCGCCCCAGTACCACATGTAGAAGGGGTGCGCGCCGTGGTAGGCATTGCCGCGGCGGTACATCTCTATGTAGCTGGGGTTAGTGGCGAACTCGCGCTCGTATTTGTCGCGCAGCACGAAGGCGTCGCGCGTCTCGGGCAGCAGGCGGTTGAAGAACTCTATGTAGCTCGGGTGGAACTCGTGGTCGAAGTCGTCGTAGCACGGGTGGTGAAGGATCATCACGCCGCCCTTCTTAAGCAAGGGCTTCCCGCGGTACATGTTGAAGTGGTAGCCAAGGGCCATCACCTGCACGAGCAGGGGGTTTAGCGTCGAGTTGACGCTGTAGGGCGACATGTCTGGGACGGGGCAGATGAGTATGTCGGCCTGCCCCTCGATGGGGATGAGATACTGCTGGTAGCTCTTCTCAAGAATGCGCTCGTGGACGGGGTCTGTGCGGCCGGCCTCGCAGGCGATCATCTGGTAGTCGGAGGTCAGGGAGTTGTAGAGCTTTCGCTTGGCGGGCCGCGGCAGCTTCGACATGGTGAAGCGCATCGCCTCGTACTTCATGCGGTCGAAGGCCGAGAAGTTGTCCTCGTTCTTGGCCAGGAACTCGGTCTCGCCCGAGAAGATTCGGTTGTTGATGGTCGTCTCGACGTGGAAGACGTTTAGGTGCTCGTTGACGAGCTTGCCCATGCGGCCGATCTTGCGCGCGAGCTCGGAGTTCGCAGGGTCCATGTAGCTGTCGGAGTCCCTTATCGTCTGCGGCTCGTGGTGCGGGCGCAGGGATTCGTAGTCGCATAGGCCGACGGCGACCGACTTGTGGCCGCCGTTCATGGGGACGAAGTTGTAGTTGAGGTAGATGAGGAGGTCGCTCTCGGCGGCGCGGCGGTTGAGCCGCAGAGGCTCCTTGTGGCGCGTCTCGCCTATCAAGACCATGCCGTCCGGGTCTTCGGCGTCGTGGTTGTAGAGGCGGTCGGGCCAGAACTCGGAGAAGACTCGGGGGCCGACCATGCGCTTTATCTCGGCCTCGGTCATGCGCCGGTGGAGCGAGATGGCGATGATTAGGTGAACGTCGTCAACGCCGTTGGCGTGCAGCAGGTCGAGTATGATCTCGAGCGCCGTCTGCCGGATGTCGGGCGTCTTCATGGGCGGGAGCGGCATGCTTATGTCGTCAATGGCGACCGTGACCTTCATGCCGGGCTCGAGCTGCGCGTAGAGCGGGTCGCACCCCTGCGGGTGGTTCAGGGCGTAGCGAATCGCCGCCTCGCGGTTCGGCAGCCCCCTGAGCGGCGCGTTCGGGTAGATGACGCGAGTGCCAACGGGCAGGTCTTCTAGGATGAAGTCGAGCCCCGAGGCGACGATGCGCGGCGCGCTGTCGTTGTCTATGTAGATGACGGATTCGTGAACTTTGCGTCTGAGTTGGAGAGCCATTTGTTCAAGTAGCCAGCAGCCGGTAGTTAGTATCCGGTAGAAAACCTCTCAAAACATTTCGTTCGGTAGTCAGCGCCACGGTCGGCCCCGCCGGGCCGGCCGTCTACTGACTACCGGCTACTTCAAGTTCAGTATCGGCCAGTCGTGGTGCAGCGCCGTCTGGCGAAGCCGCATGTCGGGGTTGACGGCCGCGGGGTGGCCGACGATGGAGAGCATGGGCAGGTCGCTCATGCTGTCGCTGTAGGCGTAGGAGTCGTTCAGGTTCAGCCCCTCACGCTCGGCGTAATTGCGTATCCACGACGCCTTCGTGGCGGAGGCGAGCACCGGCGGCAGGAGCCTGCCGGTGGCGACGCCGTTGACGAACTCGAGGCGGTTTGCGACGTAGTCGTCCACGCCGAGGTGCTCCATTAAAGGCGCGACGGAGAAGTCGAGCGCGCCGGTGACGACTACCTGACGCAGGCCCAGGCTCTTTGACTTCGCGATGAGCGAGCGGGCGCCGGGGAAGACGGCGGGCTTCAATACGTTCTCGTAAAGCTCCCGCGAGAAGAAGCGGAGGCGGTCTTCCGTCTCGCCCTTGTAGCGCTTGAAGAAGAGGTCGTTAAAGACCATGCGGCTGTAAACGTCCGCTGCGGCGAACAGGGGGATGCTGACGAGCGTGGAGGCGCTCTTGCGCAGGCTCTTCAGGAGCCCCTGCTGGTTGCGCGCGTAGAAGCCGAGCGTGTGCACGAGGTTCGTGCTGACCAGTGTGCCTTCGAGGTCGTAGAATGCGGCGGCCGCCAAAACTCCTCCTCCAAGCTATACGTCCGGCGCGAAAAACTTAAGGCTGGCGCTCTAGTCTATATGAATTCTTGCGTTGGGTGAAAATATTAACCCAAACGGCGCCCGATTTGTAAACGGCCGGGGCTCTCAGGCCGTCCGCCCGTGCGCCGCCTCGCCCGCTGCGCGGTGCTATACTGGCCGCCCATGTTACGCCAGAGAAGTAAGTGGCTGCTTCTCCCGGCCGTTTCGCTGGTGCTCGTCGCGCAGGGCTGCTCGGGCGGGCGCAGGGATGAGCCGGCAGAGGCCGCCGGCCGTCCCGAGACGTCAGAGCTTGTGGCGGAGGCAGACCGTCTCTACGAGCGGCGCGAGTCGCCGGAGCGCGCGCGCGAAGCCCTCGCGTTGCTCAGGCGCGCGCTCGCGGCCGACTACAAGAGCTACGAGGCCGCGTGGAAACTGGCGCGCGCCGGCTTCTACGTTGGCA
>DASPKR010000496.1:0-7444 GCA_035627975.1 Pyrinomonadaceae bacterium
CGCCGCCGTTGAAGAACGCCAGCGCGCCGCCGTAGCCTCCGGTCGCATTGTTGCCGCTGAAGGTGCTGCCGGAGATGTCGCAGGTGATGGCGCCGCTGTTGCAGTTCATCGCGCCGCCTGTCCACTCGGCTGTGTTGCCGGCGAAACTGCTGTTGCTGATGTTGACCGGGGCGTCATTCTGCTGAATCGCCCCGCCGTCGTAAGCCGCGTTGCCGCTGAAAGTTGATTCGGTGACGTTGAGCGTCCCGCCGAACAGCGCTCCGCCGTCGCCTTTATTCCCCAGCCTTGAACTGCAAGAGGCGCCGCCCGAGCAACTCGTCAAGCCCGCCGCGCCGCCCTCGCCCGAATGGTTGTTGGTGAAAGTGCCGGAGTTGACGGTCAGCGCCCCGCTGCTGTAAACGGCGCCGCCCCCGCCGCCTTTGCCGCCGGAGGTGCTGCAGTTCGTAGAATGGAGCTCCTCCTCAGACCCCACACAGCTAACATCTCCCGCTTTGCCGCCCTTGCCCGCTCGGTTAGCGGTCATCGTCACGCGGTTCAGCGTGAGCGTGCCGGCGTTGAGTATGCCGCCGCCACTCCCGCCGGGAGCGCCGTTTGAATCGTGGCAACCAGAATCAGTGCAATCACTCTGGGCGTCCGCGCCGTCGGGCGCCTTCCCGTTTCGGACGGTCAGGTCGTTCAGGACGACCGTGCCGCTGACGACGTGCAGCACGCGGTCGGAGGCCGCGCCCGGGGTGGAAGCCGCTTCGATTATAGTCGTGCCGGCCCCCGCGCCGTTGATGGTGATGTTCGAGCGTATGTCGAGGTCGCCCTCGGCGCTGAAGTCCTCGTCACTGAAACCTTGGTCGGTCGTGTAAGTCCCGGCCGGGAGCGTGATGGTGTCGGCGCCGCTCCCCGAGGGGCAGTCGGCGTGCGTCTGCGCGTCGTTGTTTGCGTTGATTATCGCCTCGCGCAGAGAGCACTGTCCGTCGGCGGCGACGGCAGTCTGCCCCGCCGCGACGTTAATCGTTGCCGCCCGCGCCACGCTCTCGGAAGAGAAAGCGAGGCAGAGCAGGAACGCGAAAGAGAAGAGTGACAGAGAGCGAACGACCGGGCGAACTGTGAGATGCATGGGCTTGTTCCTTAAACGTTGCTGGGGCTTGGGCCGGGGCATGTTCGCCGCCCTCGCGCGATGCCTCTTTTCGAAGAGGCTACTCGCGCGCCGGGCGGCACGTTATCTCAGCCTGCCGGGAGACAGGTTCCGGTTAAGGCGGCAGGGCGCCTTAATCAAAAAGCATAGTTGTCAGGGATTATCGAAGCGGCCGTTAGCTTGAGAGGCTGTCCGCGTTAAGGCTCGGCGGTCGTCCTAGCTAAGGGTTGAGGCCACCCCTCCGCGCAATTCAGGCGGCGCAATATAGCACCAAAGTCGCAGCGCGTTCAAGGGTCTATGCCCGGCGCTTTCGGCCGCGGGCGCTGAGTTGGTAAGATGTCTCTTCGCGCTCCCCGCCAAAACGAGTCAACGAAGAAGTAGTAAGGAGAAAACCTCGTGCCCTTGTTTGCCCCCCGCGGCAGAAAGTTTCTGCTCGCCCTCCTCTTCGCGCTGGCAGCGGCGACGCCGGTGCTCGCGCAGCAGACCCTGAAGCTCACCAAAATCGAGTTCAAGGGCCTTGAGCGCATCACCGAAGCGCAGGCGCTCGAAAAGGCGGGCCTGCAACCGGGGCAGAGCGCCGTCGTGGACGACGTTGAGGCCGCCGCAAACCGCCTCGTCGAGTCCGGCCTCTTTAAGAACCTCAGCTACCAGATAAAGGGGACGACCGACGCGGCCGTAGTCACCTTCACCGTCATCGAGAACAAGCCGACCGTCCCCGTCGTCTTCGACAACTTCGTCTGGTTCACCGACGAGGAGCTTAACAAGGCCGTGCGCGCCAGAGTCCCCAACTTCGACGGCACCGCGCCCGAGACGGGCGGGGCCACCGAGCAGATAGCGAAGGCGCTCCAAGACCTCCTGCGCGAGCGCAAGATTCAGGGGACGGTCGAGTACACCTCCTCGGCAACGGAGTCGGGCGCGAACCCCGAGTTCATATACACCGTGAAGGGGGCTGGCCTGCGCGTCTGCCGCCTGACGTTCCCCGGCGCGCGCGCCCTCACGGAAGAACAGCTCGTCGGCAAGTCGGGCCAGCTCTTCTCGGAAGACTATTCGCGCGTCTTCACGAAGGGCTTCGCCGACAACACGCTGCTGCCGCTCTACCACGAGCGCGGCTACCTGCGCGCCTCGTTCGCGCCCCCCTCGGTCAAGCCCGACCCTTCGTCTGACTGCGAGGGGGGCCTCGCCGTCACGCTCTCCGTTGACGAGGGCTCGGTCTATGTCTGGGACAGGGCGGAGTGGTCGGGCAACGAGGCTCTGACGGCCGAGGAGCTGAACGCCGCGCTCGGCATGCGCCCGAAAGAGGTCGCGAACGGCTTAAAGATTGAGAACGCCTTCAAGGCCGTGCGGAAGGCTTACGGGCGGAAAGGTTACCTGACCGCGGGCGTCAAGGCCGCGCCCGAGTTCGACGACGCGAACCGCCGCGTCGCCTACCGCGTGCAGGTAAAGGAAGGGCCGCAGTACCGCATGGGCGACCTCACAATCGCGGGCCTCCCCGAAAGCGACATAAACAACCTGCGCGGGCGCTGGCGCCTGCTCCACAGCGAGGTCTATGACGAGGGCTACCTGGCGGAGTTTCTGAAGAAGGGGATGGGCGAGTTCTTCCGCGACGCCGTGCGGGAGGGGCGCAAGTTCCCGCCGCTCAAGCCCGTCGTCAACACGAGGGCCGACCGCGAAAAGCTACTCGTCCACGTCAGCATAGAGTTCAAGCCCGACGACGGGAAGAAGTAGAAAAACGCCCTACCCCGGACACACCGAGGCGGGCGACGCAACGACGGCTCCCGATCCGCCCTTGCGCGCCCGCCCGGCGCTTTCCGGCCCCGCGAGGCCGAAACTCGATTTGTAGCCCTCTGTCTTAAGCCGCCTGCCGCTTCGGGGGCGTGAACCCCATGTGCTTGTAGGCGGCCGGCGTGCAGACCCGCCCGCGCGGCGTGCGGTTGAGGAAGCCTATCTGAATCAGGTAGGGCTCGATTATCTCCTCTATACTCTCGCGCTCCTCGCTGATCGAGGCCGAGATGGTGCCGACGCCGACGGGGCCGCCGTCGAACTTCTCGATGATGGTGGCCAAGACCTTCCGGTCAATCTCGTCGAGGCCGAACTTGTCAACCTCCATCTCGTCGAGCGCGCGCCGCGCCACCTCGCGCGTGACGCGCCCGTCGTACTCGACCTCGGCGTAGTCGCGCACGCGGCGGAGCAGGCGGTTCGCGATTCTCGGCGTGCCGCGAGCGCGGCGCGCTATCTCCGACGCGCCCGAAGCCTCCATCTCCACGCCCAGAATCTCGGCCGAGCGGTGGACGATGATTTCGAGGTCTTTCTGCGAGTAGAAGTCGAGGTGGAAGACTATGCCGAAGCGGCCGCGCAGGGGGGCCGTTATCAGCCCGGCGCGCGTCGTCGCCCCGACCAGCGTGAACTTCGGGAGGTCTAACTTGATAGACCTTGCGGCCGTCCCCTGCCCGATCATTATGTCGAGCTGGTAGTCCTCCATCGCAGGGTAGAGCACCTCCTCGATGGCGGGGTTAAGGCGGTGAATCTCATCTATGAAGAGAACATCGCCCTCCTGCAAGTTTGTGAGGATGGCGGCGAGATCGCCGGGTTTCTCGATGACGGGCCCCGCGGTCGAGCGAAGCTCGGCACCCATCTCGTTGGCGATGATGACGGAGAGCGTCGTCTTGCCCAGGCCCGGCGGCCCCGTGAGCAGGACGTGGTCGAGCGCCTCGTTGCGCTGGCGCGCCGCGCGCATGAAGACGCCGAGGTTCTCCGTGGCCTTCTTCTGCCCGATGTAGTCGGCGAGCCGCGAGGGGCGCAGGCTAGCGTCGAACTGCTTCTCGTCCTCCATCGCGCCCCGCTCCCTTACGCTCACAGGTTCCATAAAACTTCAGACGGCCGTCCCGTCATCCTTTCGAGAGCTGCTGGAGAGTGCGGCGCAGCAGGGTCTCGACCGAGAGCTGGCCGCCCTCCTGTATCGCCTGGTTGACGGCCTTCTCGGCGGCCGCGCGCTGGAAGCCGAGCGTTAGCAGCGCCGCGAGCGTGTCCTCGCGCAGCGCGTCCTCGGACTGCTGCGCGCCCGCGGCCGCGCCCGACGCTATCTCCTCTTCGAGCGCGGGCGATGAGAGCGCCGCCATCTTGTCGCGCAGCTCTATGACGAGCCGCTCGGCCGTCTTCTTGCCGACGCCCGGGATCGAGGTCAGCCGCGCGAGGTTGTTCGTGCGGATCGCCGTCACTATCTCGTCGGCGCTCATCCCCGAGAGCATCGCTATCGCAGACTTCGGGCCGATGCCGCTCACGGATATCAGGAGCGTGAACAGCTGGCGCTCGCGCTCAGTCCTGAAGCCGAAGAGCTGTAGCGTGTCCTCTCGGACGTGCGTGTAGATGCGGAGCCGGACGGGCGAGTTCGGCTCCTCGAGGTCGTAGAAGGTCGTGACGGGGATGGTGACTTCGTAGCCGACGCCGCCCACGTCAACTATCACACTGGTCGCGTGCTTAGCCAGAAGGGTTCCTGAGAGGTGCGCAATCATCTTTACTGAAAAACCGTGCGACGAGGGAAGGGATTTCGGGAGCGCCTCCGCGTTTCGAACGGATTATTGCACGTACCGCGCCGCGAGCGGTAGCGGCCCGTCAGCGCCGGGCTCGCGGCGCAGCCTTCCTCCGATAGACGCCGTCGAAGGTGACGTTGGCGCCGCCGCAATCGTTGTTGTCGTCAACGACCAGGTACGCGCCGACGAGCGTGAGCCGGGCCTGGCAGATGCCGTCGTCAATCCGTATGACGTTGCCTTCTGGCTTCACCTGCGAATCCAGCACGCCCGTGTGGACGTTGTCGTTCAGGCCAAGCCAGATCGCAGTCCCCTTGACGGAGAGCCCCCCGGCGCGGCTGCCTCGCCGTACCTCCAGACTGTTTTTGTAGAATTCCCAATCGCCGAGCCAGCGCGCCGCGGGCGGGCTCTTGTCCGGCTCCGAGAAGCTCAGGCGGTGCTCGGGCATCCAGCCCACGGTCTCCGCGCCCTTCGCCGGCTGATACCACAAGCAGGCCCAGTCGCCGAAGCTGTGCGCGGCAATGAGCTCGTCGCCGGGGATTACGTAAGCCTTCTTCCTGCACCGTTCGCTCATCGAGGGGCAGCCCTCTTCGTCGCTGTAAAAGTATGCGCGCTCGTTCTTCGCGCCCGTGACCCGCGCCAGGCGGAAGCCCGCGCTCGAATCGGTGAACGCGCCGTTCCGGCACCAGTTCGCGGGGTTGCCTTCGCCCTGCGCGCGCGCCGCCGCGGAAGGCACGAAGAGCAGGAGCAGGAACACGAGCAGCCGCGGCTTGAAGCCTCTCGTCTTATCGGGCATCAGTTTACGGGCCCCTCCGTCAGGGCGGTTCGCGGGTGTATGAAGCGGCCGCCCCTGAAGTCGTAGAAGTGGACGCCCACCTCGCCCGCGCGCTCGCCCGTGATTACAGTGATGCAGCACGCAGGCCCGGCCGGGTAGGCTTTAAACTCCGGCGCCCGCGCCGACATGGACGAGCGCCGCGGCCGCCGTGATTATTCTCAAAAGCTTCTTCTTCACTCTCCCCAAGGCGGCGGGATTATACTTCAGGGGCCGCCCGCCCGCTGTTATCTTTTACGCGGCGGCCCCGCACGCGCTATACTTGCGGCGCGCTCTCCCGAAAAGAAGGTACCGCGATGAAATCGGAGAAGATTTCGGAGCTGACGACGAGCCGACTGAGCGTCTATCTGCGCTGCCTGAACCTTCTGGCCGCCGCGGGCATCAAGACCATCTCCTCGCAGGCGCTCGCCGACCAGTTCAACATGAACTCGGCGCAGATACGTAAAGACCTCGCTTACTTCGGGGAGTTCGGCACGCGCGGCGTGGGCTACTCCGTGGACGAGCTGCGACGGCACCTTACTCAGATACTCGGGCTCGACCGCGCGCACCGCGTAGGCATCGTCGGCGCGGGCAACCTCGGCACCGCGCTCGCGAACTACAACGGCTTCCGCGAGTCGAACTTCGAGGTCGTCGCCCTCTTCGACAACGACCGCGAGAAGGTGGGCCGCAAGGTCGGCCGCACCGGCGTCCCCGTCCACGACGTTCGCAAGCTCGCGCGAGTCGTGCGCGAACGCGACATAGACGTTGCCGTCATAGCCGTCCCCGCGCGCGTCGCGCAGCGAGTGCTCAACCAGGTGATGAGCGCGGGGATAAAGGCCGTCTTGAACTTCGCGCCCGTGCGGCTGCACGCGCGACTGGGCGTGAAGGTGAAGACGGTTGACTTGACGATCTCGCTGGAATCGCTATCGTACTTTCTGGCCCGCCCGCAGATAACCTGCGTGACGAACCCGCGCAGCCTCCTCCCCTACGAGGAGATAGCGCAGCGCGAGGAGCAAGAGTTGCAGCAAGGCTGACAAGGAGTTCCGGGTATGTTGACGACCTTCGTGCTGACGAGAGCACTGCCGTTCGCTCTGACTTTTCTCATCGGCTCGGCCGTGGCCGGCTTCTTGAAACTCTTCGATTGGCGCTCCGCGAGCCACACGTCGGGCTCGGCCGCGGTGTTTACGGCGCGCGGGGATGGCTCCGGCTGCGACTACCGTCGCAAGCGCCGGCTGACGCTCGCGGGCGAGTCGAAGCCGCTCGTCATCACGCACAAGCCGAGCGCCGTCTATACGCGCGAGGCCCGGCGCGCCGGCCACTCGGGGACGGTGCGGCTTAACGTCAAGTTCGGCCCCGACGGCAAAGTCATGACCGTCGAGCCGTTGCGCGAGCAGCCCTACGGCCTGACCATCTCGGCCGTGAAGGCCGCCTTCGACATAGAGTTCACGCCTGCCGTGGAGGGGGGCAAGCCTGTTCCCGCGACGCGCGTCATCGAGTACGACTTCCCGAGCGAGCAGACGGTTGACGAGGGCTCCGGCGTGGTGGATTACACCGCGCCGTCGCCCCGACGTTAGTTCCCAATTTTGATGGACGAGCAGACAGCCCGGCGCGAGATAGTCCGCGTCGGCAAGTTGATGTACGAGCGCTCCTACGTCGTCTCCTCTGACGGCAACCTGAGCGTCCGCCTCGACGACGGACGCGTCATCGCCACGCCCACGCAGACCAACAAGGGGCGGATGACCGAGGACGGACTCGCCGTCACGGACCTCGAAGGCAAGGCGCTCAACGACCGCCGCGCGTCGTCGGAACTGGCGATGCACCTGCTCATCTACCGCGAGCGCGAGGACGTGCGGGCGGTCTGCCACGCGCACCCGCCGCACGGCTCGGCCTTCGCCGTCGCCGGGCTCGCCATCGACCAGCCGATCCTGTCGGAAGTAATCCTGACCCTGGGCTGCGTCCCGCTCGCCGAGTACGGCACGCCCT
>DASPKR010000497.1:0-2340 GCA_035627975.1 Pyrinomonadaceae bacterium
AGCGAGCCGGGGTTCTCGGCGAAGCGTGAGAAGGGCGAGTCGGGCGAGCCGGCCGTCTCGTGCTTCGGGTCGAGCGGCAGGTTGTCCCAGACCTGCGTCGTCCCGTCGGGCATCGTCGCCGTTATCGTCAGCGTCACGACCCGAATCTTGTCGGAGAGGCGCGGGTCTGAGTTCGGCGCGAGGTCTGCGAGGTTGAGCGTGCCGGGGATGCCGCCGGCGGTCGTGGGAATGGCGGGCGAGGTGGCAGTCGCCGTGAAGCGCCACGTCCACTCCTTGCGCGTCTCGTCGAAGACGGGGGAGGCAACGTAATAGTCGCCGCGCTCGGAGCTGGGCGGGCTGCCCGGCGGGCTCGGCAGGTTGCTGACCCAAACCACGTCGCCGTTCGAGAGGCCCGCGGCCTTCGCCCGCATGTTATTCGGGTCTATGTTGCCCTGCGCGTCGCGGCCTGCCTCGCCGCCGAGCACGTTCTGCCCTAGCCGCAGCGTGAAGCGCACTCTCATGCTGCCGGCCGCTCCGGGGAAGCGCGCCCGAACGCTCAGCCCCGCGCCGGCCGGCCCCGAGGTGGGCAGCGTGGCGCGCGCGAAGCCGTCGCTGCCGGCGCGCGGGCGGAAGACGCGTGAGACGTAGAGGCGGCGCCCGCCCTCCTGGAAGAAGGCGCGCGCGGCGTGCCACATGAAGTTGTCATCCTGCGCGCCGCTGCCGTAGGTGAGCTTCTGGTTGTCTCCATAGACGCGCTCGAACTCGCCGAGGCTCGTTATCACGTCCGGCTCCATATCAACGGGGCCGTAGCGCGTCGGGCCGATGAAACCCGTCGTGGTCGTGCTTACGCCCTCGATGGACTTGGCGCGAAACGAGACCTCTTCGACGTAAACTCCTGGCGCAAGATATTCGGGCATGGCCTCTCCTTATGACGGCGTTAGTCCCGCCGTGGAAATAAACAGTTCGGGTAGCGGTGTCGGCGCGGTCGGCGGGCTCGAAGCCGCCCCGGCGGGCCGCACTACCAGCTCGCGGCCGTAGCGCAGCCTCACCTCGGTAAGCTGCTGTGCGCGCGCGGGGCCATCCCAGAGGGGGACGGGCTGCTGCGCGA
This sequence comes from Pyrinomonadaceae bacterium, assembly GCA_035627975.1. GTDB lineage: Bacteria > Acidobacteriota > Blastocatellia > Pyrinomonadales > Pyrinomonadaceae > QHXN01. Next base: position 1,088 of record DASPKR010000497.1, read on the forward strand.
GAATGTCGTAAAGGTCGGGCGCCCGCCGCGCTGCCGCGCCCGGCGGCGAAATGGCGGAGGGCGGCGAAGAGACTGCCGCGGGCGTGTAGAAGGCGTCGAGGCGCACGCGCCACTCCTGCTGTAGGAACGGCGGGCCCGTGGCGAACGCGCCCGGCGGCGAGAGCGGCGACGAGGGGCCGCCGCCCCCGGAAGTGAAATCGAGCGGCTCGGGGTAAGCGAACAGGAGAGCGACGCGGCCCTGGGCGTCCGCGACTGAGCGCCCGAGCAGCCTGCCGTTCATCTTCGCTTCCAGCACGGCCCAAGCGGCGGGGCCGTTCGTGCTCGTGTCCCCGAGCTCCGTGCGAAGGACGGCCAGGGCCTGCGGCACGGGGCGCGTCGGGCTCGCGTAGAGCGGGACGGCCGTCTCCGGCGCGAGCCTCTCTCGGCCGGGCGGGTGCTGCCAGCGCATCAGGCCGCGCACCGGCAAATCCGCGTCGAGCGTGAATGGCAGGAAGCGGCCCTCGTAGTCGGCCACCTCGACGACGAAGGGGGCGCGGGGCGGGGGGCTCTGCCAGAACTCCTCGTCGCCCGCGCCGCGCTCTATATCGCCGAGCCCGTAGGCGTGGTGCAGGACGAAAGTCCCGGAGCGGTTTGCTACCGCGCGAGTCGGCCGCCCCGCGCCGTGCGCGGGGTAGGCCGTGACGGAAAGGCCGCCGCTCACTATCTCGCCCGAGACGGTGTCCCAGAAGCGCACCCCGAGCGGGGCGACGAATGAGAGCCTTTCTGTGAGCCGGAAAGCCTCTATCAACGGGGCAGCTCCTTCCCGTAGTCGAAGACCCGCGTCTGCACGGGCTCGTGCTCGGAAATCTCCACGTCGGACTCGATGAGGAGCATCCGGGCGATGTATCCGACCGAGAGTTGCTGGTTAGCCTTGTTCACGCGGAAGCCTTCCCAGAGGTTGTTCATGTCCTGCACGGAGAGCGCGTCGAAGATGAGTTCGACGGACTCGCCGGGGCGGAAGGCGTCCGATTCGGGGCCGTAGTGGTTCAGCAGCCCCGAGGGCAGCGACGGCAGATTCTCAAGCTCGCGCAGCGTCCAGCCCAGCAGGCGCTGCTGCATCTCGGCCGTCTGCGCCCATGCCGTCAGTAGGTAGAAGAGGTCGAGAGGGAGCGGCGGTCGGGAGCGCGTGCCGTCGGGCCTCACTGTCGGCGGAAGGTTGCGGCGGCCGGTCCTGACGGCCACGCGGTAGAGGAAGAGCGAGATTCCCTCGGGCA
>DASPKR010000498.1:0-2782 GCA_035627975.1 Pyrinomonadaceae bacterium
CAAGAGGCCGAACTCGAAGCAGACGATCACCTGGAACAAGGCGCGCACTGTCGTGGTCGGCTACCGCGGCAAGGTCTGGATTGACCGCGAGCTGGCGCGCGTGCTGCGCATCGAGTCCGACGCCACCGACATCCCCGCCGACTTCCCCGTCACCGCGACCCGCCGCGCGGTTGATTACAACTGGGTGAACATCCCCGGCAAGGGCGACTACCTCCTCCCCACACGCGCCGTCCTCGAAATGACCGTGCTCTCCGGCAGCCAGCAGTACCAGAGCCGCAACGACATTCGCTTCCGCAACTACCAGAAGTACGGCTCCGAAGTCATCATCATCGAAGAAGACGTTGTTGACGAAGAGGTGCCTGAAAAACCTCAGCAGTAGTGGCCGGTTAGTAAATGGTGAATAGGGAATAGTCAATGGAGGGCCGGAAGCTCCCACTTCTATTCACTATTCACCATTCACCATTTACTAATTTGTCACCTGTCACCTTCTTCAGATTTTAAGCTGTCCATTCTCGATGATCGCGCGCCCGTCGAGGGTGACGTTGCTGCCCGTCAGCGAGATGAAGTAGCCGTAGGGGACCTTGTTGTCGCCGCCGGCCCAGGTGTTGTTGCCGACGCCGACGGTGATTGTGCCCGCCGGGACCCAGTTGCCGACGGGGCTCGCCGCGGGCAGCTTGACGTTCGGGTTGATGCCGAGGTCAACGACGGCGAAGAGGTCTTTGCCCTCGCCGCTGGCGTCGTACTCGGCCTTCATCTTCTCGAAGCCGGGGCCGGAACCGGTGAGCGAGGTGAGCTTGCCGCCGGCGAACGTCATCGTCAGGTTCTGAATCTCCTTGCCCTGGTAGAACTCCCTGGGGCGCACGACCTTGCCCTCGGCCGTGCCGGGGACGGGCGCGACGTAGACCTCGCCCGCCGGCAGGAAGAGGTTCACCGCCGCGCCCCCCTTCTGCGCGTCTTCGGGCGAGATGATGCCGTCGCTCACGAAGACGGGGCGGCCCTGCACGCGCACCTTCAAGTCCGTGCCGTTCGGGTCCGTGACGTGCAGCTCGTTGCCGGCGCCGAGCGTCGCCTTGACCTGCTCGCCACGGGCTTGCAGGCTCGTGTAGTCAACGTTAACGCCCTCCCAGAAGGTCTTGACGAGCTCGTCCTCGGGCATGCCGTAGCGGGCCGCGCGCCAGGCGGTCGGGTAGAAGCCGTTGCCGACATCTACGGAGCGCACGTTGCGCTTCCGGAATGCCTCGCCTATGGGCGCGCCGGCCTTCGCGCGCGCGGCGAGGCGCTTCGGGTCAACGTCGGCAAGCAGCCCTTCGGTCAGGTTGCTGTCAACGTTGATGGTCACGTCGGCTATCTCGGCGAGCTTCATCCCCAATTCGTTCAACTGCGAGTCGTACTTCTCCGGCACGTCGGTGAACATGCGCTTGGTGAGACGGTCGCTGCCGATGTCTATGAGCGGGAAGGCGCCGGCCTTGCGCACGTTGACGGCGATGTTCTCTAAAAGCTCCACGTCGTGCGCGCCGCCGGAGATGAGGACTATGTCGCCCTCCTTGACGCCCGCGCTCTGCGTGACGAGCTTCTGCGCGAGCTGCTCAAGGTCAACGGGCGGCTTCTTCGCCGTCGGCGCGGCCTTCTCCGAAACCAGCTTCGCGGCCGGGGCGTCGGCGGGCGGCGCCGTCGTCGCACAGGAGGCGAGCAGAAGCGCGGCGGCCGCGGCGGGGATGGCGGAGAACAGCAATCTTTTCATCGGGAGAACTCCTTTCAAAGGGCAAGAGAATTTGAACAGCGGGATCGGGGCGTGCAGCTTCTACGCCAAATCCGCCGGGAAGTCAACGTTTCAGGCGACGCAGTTCTATATACGCTTTAGTTTTCGCGGGCGGATTCCAGTAACACCGCCCGCACGAGCGAAGCCGCGCTCACGAGTCGGCCTGGCCGGCGTAGCGCGCGGTGGAGGCGCCGGAGATGAAGGGGGCGTCGGTGGTGAGCGCGTCGTCCACGAGCTTGCGTTGCTCCATCTCGTGCACGGCGTAGGAGCCGGTGGCAGGGCTCGCCGAGGCGGCGCGCCCGACGTAGTAGGGGCGCTCGCAGCGCGGGAGCATGTTCATCAAACGCGGCTCGACGAAGGCCCAGCCGCCCATGTTCTTCGGCTCCTCCTGCGCCCAGACGAGCTGCGTGGCCGAAGGGTAGGAGGCGAACGTCTCCCGAAGCGCCTGCTCGGGGAACGGGTAGAACTGTTCGAGGCGCACTATAGCCACCGACGCGTCGCCCGACTTCTTCCGCGCCGCGGCGAGGTCGTAGAAGACCTTGCCGCTGCAAAGCACGACGCGGCGGACGGCCGAGCGGTCCTGCACCTCGCCGTCATCTATGACGGGGCGGAAGCCGCCCGCCGTAAACTCCTCGACGGGCGAGACGGCGGCGGGAAGTCTCAGCAGACTCTTCGGCGTCATCACGACGAGCGGCCGCGCCGCCTCCTGCTTGACCTGCCGCCTGAGCAGGTGGAAGTACTGAGCCGGCGTCGTGGGGTAGCAGACCTGCATGTTGTTCTCGGCGCAGAGCTGGAGGTAGCGTTCGAGCCGGGCGGAGGAGTGCTCCGGCCCCTGCCCCTCGTAGCCGTGCGGCAGCAGCAGGACGAGCCGCGACGGCTGCTGCCACTTGTCCACGCCGGGCGCGATGAACTGGTCGATGATGACCTGCGCGCCGTTCGAGAAGTCGCCGAACTGGGCCTCCCAGAGGGTCAGCCCGCGCGCCGTGACGACCGAGTAGCCTTACTCGAAGCCCATCACGCCCT
>DASPKR010000499.1:0-8263 GCA_035627975.1 Pyrinomonadaceae bacterium
GAGTGGTTGACCTGTAGCCAGCGGCCTTCGAGCGAGACGACGGCCATGCCGATGGTCGCGTAGTCGAAGGCGCTGCGGAAGCGCTCTTCGGAGTCGCGCAGCGCCTGCATGTGCTGCTGGACTTCGAGCGCGTGCTCGCGCGCGAGCTCGGCCTGCCGGGCCGACGCCTCTACGTTCTTGAGGTAGGTGCAGTAGGTGAAATAGACGATGGCGATTATCGGCGCCGTGGCGAGGAAGGCGTAGAGCCCGAAAATCTGTATGAGCTTGACGATGATGCCGGCGGCCGAGGCCCCGGCGAAGTAGGTTATCGAAGTCCAGAGGAAGTTCTGCCGCCACATCTGCCAGACGGGCTGCCCCGACTTCAATGCCACGCCCGTCGCTATCATCCCCGAGTTAGAGACGTACTGCACGAGCGCCATCAGGCAGACGGCGACTAGGTAGCGCGAGTTGTCGCCCGACCCCGTGAGCGAGCTGATCTCGCCGAAGGCGCTGCGCATCGTCCAGACCGTCAGGAACGTCGAGCAGACATAGACGGCCGAGTTGAAGGCGATGGTCAGCCGCTTCTTCGTGATGCGCAGCGACGAGAAGAACGCGTCGGCGGCGGCCAGCAGTATGGCGGCGTCGCCGTCGAATAGCAGAAGCGCCAGCAGGACGAAGGTGTCCGAGACCGAAATCGTGCTCTTGACGCGCGGTATCTGGACATAGACGCGCGAGCCGAAGCAGAGCGTGAGCAGCGCGAGCAGCGCGAACCGAAGACCCAGCTCGAAGACGTCGAGCCGGGTGGCCGTGTAAGCGGCGGCCACAGCCCCGAGGGCTATGACCAGCCACATGTACGGCTTCGCGATTCTCTGTCGGTCTGCTTCGCGCATCGGTTGTCTAACCGTAAAAGCCTTCGTGCTGAGAGTTTCTACTGTCGCCTGCGCGGGGCGGGCGTCCGGGATGGACTAATGGCAACCGTTGTGCCGGGCGCGGGGGGCGGTTTTTGCAGGGGAAAAGTGGGGTGGGGGGAGGCCCGAAGGCGGGCTTCGGTCAGCCTGACGAGGCGGCCCGGTCAGCCTGACGTGAAAGCCACACACTTTGACCTCCCCGCGGAGGCGAGCGTGCGGCCGAGGCCTTCGGTAGTGCGGGCCGGGCGCCGCGGGGCCGAGACCCTAAGGTCCCGAGCCCCGCGGCGCCGCCCCGCGTTTATTTCAGCGTGGCGCCGGCTATCGGGCTGTAGGCGGAGCTCGCGCCGCTGTGGTAGGCGCGGACGCGGTAGCGGTACGCGGTGCCGCGCGTGAGCCCCGTGTTGGAGAACGTCTTGACGTTGCGGCCGAGCTGGGCCACCTGCGCGAAGCTCGTGCAGTTCGAGCCCGCGCAGCGCTCGACGAGGAACCCGTCCTCGTTCGTCGAGGTGTCAACCCAGCTAAGGTTGATCTGGGTCGTAGAGGCGGCCTTGGCCGTGAGCGAGGTCGGCGCCTTCGGCGCGGGGTCGGCGACGGCCTGCATGGATGACGTCACGTCGCCGTAGATGAGCGCGCTGCCCGCCATCGCGCTCACGTCGGCGAGGAGCACCCCGTCGGAGAGGAGCACGCCGTCGCCCATGAGCACGCCGTCGGAGAGCAGCACGCCGTCGGAGAGCAGCACGCCGTCGGAGAGCAGCACGCCCGTTGCGCAGAAGAAGGCGCCGTCAGCCATGAGCGCCCCGCTGCTCCACAGTATGCTGTCGGAGAGGAGCACGCCGTCCGACATGAGCGTGCCGTCGGCCATGAGCGCCCCGTTCGCCTCGACGGTGCCGTCGGCGAGCAGCACGCCCAGCCCGTAAATCTTCTGGTAGGACGTTATCAACTGCGACCCCGTGGCGAAGGTGTGGTCGAGCACGACGCCTTGGCCCCACTGGAAGGTCTGGGTGGCGATGGTCGTCTGCGGCGTGGGCGCGGCGGCCGTAAGGAGCGGGGCGCCGACGGCCGTCGAGGCCGTCAGGTCGCGGCGCACGAGCCTGGCGAGCCGGACGGCGCCCTCCACGTTGACGAGCCCCGCGCCCTGCTCGAACTGGTTGAAGTTCGCGAGCGGCTGGGCCGTGTAGGAGAGCAGCGTCTTGACGAGGTTGGGCGTGAGCGTCGAGTTGGCCTGGAGCATCAGGGCGGCGGCGCCGGCCACCACGGGCGTCGCCATCGAAGTCCCCGACAGGTACATCTGCTCGCGGGAGACGGAGCCGCTCACGTTCGCGTCGAGCGAGGTGTTCTGCGTGACGAGCAGGTTCTGGTTGGCCTGCGCGTCGATAAGGCGGTTCCCGGGCGCGACCATGTCGGGCTTCAAGAGGTTGTCGTAATGGCGGGTGCCGTCGGAGGCCGTCCGGAAGCCGCGGGTCGGCCCGCGCGAGCTGTAGGTGGCGACCTGGTCGTCGGAGCGGTAGTCGGTGCCGAAGGTGTTGGCGGCGCCGACCGTGATGGCCGACGGCTCCGCGCCGGGGCTGTGAATCTGCCCGTAAACCTTATCGCCCGAGCCGTCCTTGCCCTCGTTGCCGGCGGCGGCCACGACGACCACGCCGGCGTCGACCAGCCGGCGCACCGCGAGGCAGAGCGGGTCGACGCGGTAGGTGTCGACGGCCGGGGCGCCCAGGCTCATGTTAACTACGCGGACGTTGTAGGCCGGGTTCGTGCGGTTCGCCATCACCCAGTCGAGCGCCGCGAGCACCGAGGAGATTTGGCCGCGCCCCTGCGAGTCGAGCACGCGCAGGTTGACGAGGCGAGCGTTCGGCGCGACGCCCGTGTAGGCGCCGGAGGAGACCGCGTCGTTGCCGGCGGCGAGCGCGGCGACGTGCGTGCCGTGGCCGTAGGGGTCGTCGGTGCGCCCCTCGCCCGTGAAGTCCTTGCTGAAGACGATGCGCGAGTTCCTATTCGCGTCTTGGAAGGCGACGTGGGCCGGGTCGATGCCGGAGTCGAGGACGGCGATGCCCACGCCGGTGCCGTCGAAGGGCGTCGTGGAGCCGCCGAGGGCCCGGGCCGCGTCCGCGCCGGTCGTGAGCCCGACGTGGCCGAGCTTCTTCACCTCGCGGTCGAGCGCGACGAAGGAAACGTCAGAGCGGCCCGCCAGGGCCTCCACGTCCTTCGCCTTCATGCGCACGGCGCGGAAGGGGAAGCTCTTGTAGGCCGCCTTCTGCGTGGCGCCCTTGCCGGCGAGGTCGGAGTCGAGCTCGCTCGTCCAGGTGGAGGCGGGGGCCACGATCACGTTGACGTCGTCGTAGAAGGCGGCGGACGCGAGCTTCTTCTTAAGGTCGAAGCCCACCTTCTGCCCCTGCGACGACTGGGCGCCGGCCCCGCGGGGCGCGGAGCCCGTCAGAATTATGCCGAGGGCGGCGGCCGCCAGGAGCGCGAAGGCCGTCAGCCGCGTCGGACAGTATGTGAGTGTGCGTTTCATTTGCTTTTCCCTCTCAACGGAACCCATTACTGCATGTGCGGCGTGTCGTCGCCCTTCACCAGCGCGCCCATCGCCTGGACGTAGGCGTCGCTCATGAGGATGCCGTCACTCATGAGGAACCCGTCCGACATCAGAATCCCGTCGTTCATGAGGAACCCGTCCGACATAAGAATGCCGTCCGACATCAGGAAGCCGCTCGGGAGGAAGACGGGGCCGCCGCCTAGCGGGCCGCCGTCGCTTATGAGCACCGCGTCGGACATCAGAATCCCGTCCGACATCAGAATCCCGTCGGGCCGGGGCGTGCCGTCCGACATCAGAATCCCGTCCGACATCAGGAAGCCCGTGCCGTAAACCCTCTGGTACTTCGTTATAAGGTCGGCGCCCACGGCCAAGACCTGCCCGGCCTCGAGCCCCTGCGACCAAACGAAGGACGAGCCGGCGATTGTCGTCATCGGCGCGGGAGCCGAGCCTGAGAGCATGGGGGTGCCGAGTGGGGTCGTCTTCGTCAGGTCGCTGCGCACGAGCTTAGCCAGCCGCACGGCGCCCTCTACGTTCAACTGCCCGGCGCCCTGCTCGAACTGGTTGAAGCCGGCGAGCGGCTGCGCCGTGTACTGAAGGATCATCTTGACCATGTTCGGCGTGAGCCGGGGGTTGGCCTGGAGCATCAGGGCGGCGGCGCCCGCCACGAGCGGCGCCGACATCGAAGTCCCCGACAGGTACATCATCCGCTTCTTGTAGTCGCCGCCGTCGCGCGCGTGGAGCTGCGGGTTTTCCTTGATCAGGAGGTTCGGCAGGATCACGTCCGCGCCGCCTATCTTCTCCCTCGTGTAGGCTTCGGGGGCGACGAGGCGGTTCCCGGGGGCGACCAGCTCGGGCTTGAGAACGTTGTCGTAGTGGAGCGTGCCGTCCGGGGCGGTCGAATGGCTGCGCGTCGGCCCGCGCGAGCTGTAGGTGGTGACGCCGTCGTCGGAGCGGGCGTCGGTGCCGAAGGTGTTCGAGGCGCCGACCGTTATGGCCGAGGGCTCGTTGCCCGGCGAGTGTATGAGGCCGTAAACCTTCTGCCCGGAGGCGTCCTTGCCGTTGTTGCCGGCGGCGGCGACGACGACGATGCCGGTGTCAACCACCTTGCGGACGGCGAGGCAGAGCGGGTCGACGCGGTAGGACTCGACGGCCGGCGCGCCCAGGCTCATGTTGACGACGCGTATTCTGTATCTCTGGAAGTTCTTCTCGCCCGCGGGCTTGGTCGGGTCGGTCGGTTCCAGAATCCAGCTCAGGGCTTTGAGCACGGAGGAGACTCGGCCCACGCCCCACGAGTCGAGCACGCGCAGGTTGATTACGTCCACCTTCTCGGCGACGCCGAGGTACTGCCCCTCGAAGTTGTTCCTGTTCGAGAGCAGCCCGGCGACGTGCGAACCGTGGCCGTAGCGGTCGAAGGTGACGCCCTCGCCCGTGAAGTCGCGCTCGAACTTGGTGTTGCCGAGCGAGTCGTGGTCGCGGAAGATGCCGGAGTCGAGCACGGCGACGCCGATGCCGTCGCCCATTAGGGAGGCGTTGTCCGCCTGCGCGCGCATCGCGGCCGCGCCGGTCGTGACTACAACGTGGCCGAAGGTGCGCACCTCGCGGTCAAGAGAGATGTGGCGCGCGGCCGCGGCGCCGGCGACGCGCTCGGCCGCCGCGAGCGGCATCTCGACTTCGAGCATGCCGAGCTGTCGCATCTCGCCCCTGACCGTCGCGCCGTGCAGGCGCATCAGCGTGCGCAGCTCGGCGTCGTCCACGTCGTCGGCCTCGAGGATGACCCTCACGGTGCCGCCGCGCTTCGCCGCCTTGCCGTGCACGGCCGCGAGCAGGTCGGGCGAGAGCTTGTCGGCGCCCCTGCGCGGCGCAGGGCGCTCCCTGCCGGCCAGGCTCTTGGACGTGACCTGCTCGGCTTCTTTGTGGAATTTGGACGTGCGGCCGCCGGCCCTGTCGCCGTAGGCCCCGGCGCCGGGGACTATAGCGAGCAGCGAGAGCGCCAGCGCGGCGCCTGTGAGCGACGTTAAGGTGCGAGAGTGGGGCCTCAGCTTCATGCTCATTACCTGTCCTTTATCTCTGTCGTGAAGAACGGGCGGGGCCGCTCTCCGGGTAGAGCACGCGCGAGCGTGCGCCGACCCTTCTGGCAGCTTGCGTGCCAGCGGCGCTTTCTTCAGGAAAGGCGGGAAAAGCGGGGATTCGAAAGGGAAGGGAGTCGCCGGGGCGTTCAGCCTTTTTTCAGTCTGACCGGGCGCGCCTTCAGTCTGACCGAACGCGCCGCCCGCCCGGCATGAAAAAAGAAGACGGCGGGACTGCTCCCGCCGTCCGATGCGCAAGACTCTAGTGGATCACGCACGCGACGAACGCGACCACGAAACAGGCAGTCCGCAGTTTGGGTACGCTCGCCGCGCGGCTTGGCAACGTATTGGCAACGCAAACGAAAACGGCAGGGGCGGCCCTGCCGTAAGTCCTTGATTCTTTTGGTGGAGCAGAGGGGGATCGAACCCCTGACCTCCGCATTGCGAACGCGGCGCTCTCCCAGCTGAGCTACTGCCCCATGCGAGTAGCGATATTAGAAGTCGGCGGGCGCTTTCGTCAAGCGAGGCGGCCGGCACGCGCGGGCCATGCTTCAGCGCGTGAAGCAGTCCTTGCGCTCCGCGAAGGCCGCGTCTTCGAGGGGGGCGTTGTGGCGGACTTCCTTGAGCGCGAGCACGGTCGTTCCGGAGCGGTGGAGGAAGGGGATGCGGACGCCGTCAACCTCTCGGTAGTCTGAGAGGTAGGTCTCGTCCCTGCGCACGAGCAGCCCCGTCTTCGCGTCGAAGTAGAGGCGCGTGGGGACGCCCGCCGCGGTCGTGGCTTCGACCATGTGCGCCTCGCCGCCCTCGAGTTTCTCGACGCCCTTTAGCACCATCGTTCTGTAGTTGCGGCGGAAGTTGACGGCCCAGTGAAGGTCGGACGATAGCCGCATATCTTCAAGCTCGTGCCCTTCTATCTCCCTGAAGCCTACGAGCGCGGTCTGCTCGTAGCCGTACTCGCCCGTGAACCCGCGCCGTACCTCGCCGAAGCCCGCCAGGCTTATGACGGCCACGGACTTGTTCGGCGCCTTCTCCGCTATCTCGACCGTCCCCGCGACCGCTATGCCCGAGAACGACCCCTCGAACGTCCCCTTCGAGGCGCGGCTCTTCACGGCTTCAATCGCGGCCCTTCCGCCAATCGCCTCGACGTAGCGCGCGAGTATGCGCTCGACCTCCGGCGGGAACGGCGCGGCCTCGACCTCCTTCGGCTTCTCGAACTCGCCCGTCTCGTCGCCCCCGGCCGGGACGATGATCGAGCGCGGCAAGCCCGCGCTGACGGGCGGCTCGATTGCGTTTATGGCGGCTTCGAGCTGCGGGTCTATGCCGCGCAGGAGCGAGCGGCGGTCGAGCCGGACGGGGATGTCGGGCTTGACGCCCACGCCTTCGAGGCGGTTGCCGTGAGGCGTCGTGAAGTCCGCGAAGGCGTACTGGAGTATGGCGCCCGTCGGCAGCTCCTTCGCGACCGAGGGGAGGGTGGCGCCGGCGCTGCGCTCGCCGATGACGAGCGCTCGGCCAGTCTCCTTGAGCCCGGCAGCGAATATCTCGCTCGCAGACTGGCTCGACCCGTCCAGGAGGACGACGACCTGCCCCGTGTACGGCCTGCGCTGCGGGAAGACTGAGAACTCGAGGCGGCCCCCCCTCATGCTCATCGTGCCGAAGGAGACGCTCCTCGGCTGAAGGAGCCCTCCCATCCCGTAGATCATGCCGATGACGCCGCCGCGGTTGCCGCGCAGGTCAATGATGACGCCGGGCGCTCCCTCCATCGAGCGCAGCGCCTCGCAGAACTTCTCCATGACGCCGCCGGCGAAGACGTTGAAGCGTATGTAGCCGATGCCGCGGCGCAGGCGCTTCGCCTCGAACTCTACGAACTGCGGCGGCAGCGACTGCACGGGCTGCGACATCTCCCCATTCAGACGCTCGCGCGCTAGCACGGCGCGGCGCAGGCGGTCGCGCCCGTCGAGGTAAGTTATCGCCACGCGCGAGCCCGGCGGGCCGTTCAGGAACCCGACCTGTATCTCGGCCGGAATCTGGTTGCGCGCCGAAGGCTCGAAGACGACGGCCTGCCTGATGTAGCGGAGTATTGTGCGCGTCGGCCGGCCGTCTATGCTCCTGAGCACGAAGCCGGGCCGCAGACCTGCGCGCGCCGCCGGCGACTGCGGCTCGACGCGCGTGACTACGACCGAGTTGTTGATGACGCGCACGTCAATCCCGACGCCGTGCGTCAATCGCTCGGTCACGAGCAGCCCATCGCGCGAGGGAAGCTCAGGCTCTTCGCCCCCGCCTTCTTCTTCGACCCCGGCCTCCGCATCATCCTCGCCGCCGAGCGCTGGGATGGCTTCGGGCGGCACGATGTTGAAGTGAGACTGGCCGAGGCGGTTTAGCATCTCCTGAAGCAGGCGGTGAAGCTCGCCGTCACTCTGCGCGCGCCCGACTCGCGGCGAGAACTCCGCGCGCACGGCGTCCCAGTTGACGCCGCCGAAGGTCGGGTCGAAGTGGTGATCCCTGACCGTCTGCCAGACTATCTCGAAGGTCTCACGCCGCCTCTCGGCCGGGGGCTTCTCCGCTGGCGGAGGCGCGACGGCAGTCACCTGCGCCGCCGCGCGCGGCGCCAGCGCCAGGAACGTGAGGGCGATTAACAGCGTCGCTTTCATCATTAGTTAAATCTTGCGCGAGGCCGCTTCTATCACCTCTTCGAGCCGCTCGGCGCGGCGGCCGCCGCCCTGCGCCATGTCGGGACGGCCGCCGCCCCGGCCTTCGAGCGCGGCGCTCGCCTCGCGCAC
>DASPKR010000500.1:0-2311 GCA_035627975.1 Pyrinomonadaceae bacterium
CGCTCGTGCCGCTCATGCTTCTGAGCGCCGCCGCCCCGCCGCCGAGGGGGATGAGCCGCGACTATCTGGCCGAGCGCTCGGTGCTGACGGAGGCGCTGCCCGCGCTTCGCGCAGACGTTGCGCCGAACTCTATCGTTGTCGCGCGCCACGGCGACGAGTTCCTCGTGACAGCGTTGATGGGGCTCCCCTCACAGCAGACCCCCCCGAACGATTCTTCGCGCTACGGCACTGTTTACTGGCTGCTGCACCAGGCGCCGCCGCAAACGCTCGACGGCTCGACGATAGTGCTCCGCGAGGGCGCGGACGGCCGCTTCGTTGGGTTGTTAGAGGATGGCCGCTTGCGTGCGAAGCTGGGCGGCCTGAGCGACCCGGAGCGGAGACGGCTCTTCGCACGGAACCCGCACCTGCGCCGGGCCTTCGCGCCCAAAAAGGAGAGGCGTAAACCGTGACGGCCCCGGCACGACCGACGCGTCTGAAACTGCCGGCGGTGGCGCTGGCGCTGCTGCTGGCCTGCCTCGCCGGCCTCGCCCTGCCTTCTTACATGAACACAATGACGCCCGCGGGCATCGTCATTCACCACACTGCCGTGACGACGCTCGGCGACGGGAGCCCTCTCGACATCGAGGCGCTCGACCGAATCCACGAGCGGCGCGGCTACGGCGCGTTCTACTGGGGGCGCACTTACCACATCGGCTACCACTACCTGATTCTCCCAGACGGCACGGTTCAGCGGGGCCGCCCCGAGCGCCTCCGCGGGGCGCACGCTCAGGGCTTCAACGACAGCGTCGGCGTCTGCCTCGTAGGGAACTTCAGTTCGGCGCTCAACCCGAACGGCGAGAGGGGGCTGGCCGAGCCGACCGGGGCGCAGATGCGCGCCCTCGCGCGCCTATGCCGCGACATTCAGGGCCGCTACCGAATCCCGCCGGAGCGCGTGCGGCTCCACAAGGACGTTAACCCCTCGACGGAATGCCCGGGCGACAGGCTCAGCGCCGACGGACTGCTCTCGGAGCTTGCCGCCGCCGCCAGAAGGCCGGAGTGACGGCGGCGAGGTTTACGCTGCGGTCAGTTGTTGGATTTTTCGATGACGGCAGGGGGGCTGACCTCGACCTCGTAGGGCGGCCTGAAGACGGCGGAGAGGCCGGGCCGGTCGTCTCCCTTTTCGCGCAGGCGGAAGACGAACGTGAGCCGCGCCGTGCCGGTCGAGGCGCCGTCCGCGGCGGGCGCGAACTTCCATTTTCGCGCCGCGGCCTCGGCCGCGCCTCGCAGCAGGGCGTGGCCCTCAAGGCTCCGGGCCGATACGACTTCGCCCTTCGCGTTGATGCCGACTTCGACGGCGACTTCGCCCGACGCGGATGCGGCCGCCGCGGACGGCGGATAGGCCGGGGCCGCGGCCGAGACCACGGCCGGCTGGCCGCCCGACTGCCCCAGCGACGCGAAGGCCGTCGTCAACGCCGCCCCGATTAAAACGACTGCCGCTACCACCGCCCAAAGTCTTGACACTCTCATCACTGCACCTCTACGCGCGAGGTTAGCACACCCGGCAATAATTGTCCTCGCCAGCCGTGCTGTGATAACTTCGCGGTCGTCTTTTCGCATCGGGTTCCGGCACCTGACCTTCAATGAGACGCGCCATCTACCCCGGCTCATTCGACCCCGTCACGAACGGCCACCTCGACATAATCGAGCGCGGCTGCAAGCTCTTCGACGAGATCATCATCGCCATCCTCGTCAACCCCGAGAAGCAGGCTCTCTTCACCATCGAGGAGCGACGCGAGATGATCGAGGAGGCGCTCGGCGAGATTGAGGCGGGCGGCTGCCGTCTGGCCGTTGACTCTTTCCGGGGCCTGCTCGTCCGCTACGCCGTCGAGCGCGGCGCCGACGCCATCGTGCGCGGCATACGCGCCGTCTCCGACTACGAGTACGAGCTTCAGATGGCGCTGATGAACCGCAGGCTTGAGCCGCGCATCGAGACCGTCTTCATGATGTCCGCCGAAGCCTACTCCTACGTGAGCTCCCGCCTCGTCAAAGAGGTCTACCACCTCGGCGGCACAATCGAAGGTCTGGTTCCCGCCTCCGTCGAGGCGCGCATGCGCGGCAAGCTGAGCAAGGGCTGAGCTTCGCGCGCCCGCGCCGGAAGTCTCGGCGGCCCGCGACCGTGTTATACTCGCCTCCGTTCCACCAACATCACGCTCATGCCTTCGGGCGTTTAGTCCGGCCCGACGACGTGAGGCCCAGGAGGTTGCGAGGGTATGCCGAGAGGGGACAAGTCCAGCTACACCGACAAGCAGAAGCGACAGGCCGAGCACATCGA
>DASPKR010000501.1:0-3737 GCA_035627975.1 Pyrinomonadaceae bacterium
CGCTGCGGCGCGTAATCGAGCGCGAGACGGCCAAGCACCGCGAGATGATAAAGGACGAGCTGCCGCTCTTCCCCGGCGTCGTCACGTTCGTCAAGGCGCTCTCGCGCGGCCACTCGCTCGGCGTCGTCAGCATGGCCTCGCGCGAGGCGATTGACTACGTGCTCGGGCGCGCCGGGCTGCTCGAACATTTCGCCGTAGTCGTCAGCGCCGCGGACGTGGCGGCCTGCAAGCCCGACCCGGCCTGCTACAACCGCGGGCTGGAGTTCCTGAACGCGCGGCGCGCCGCCTCGGACGTGCTGCCCGTTCGCGCCGAAGAGTGCCTGGTCGTCGAGGACTCGCCGCCCGGCATACTCTCGGGGCGGGCCGCGGGCATGCGCACGCTAGGCGTCACGAACACCGTCCCCGATAAGGCTCTGCGCGACGCGGGCGCCGACGTGGTGACGCGCAGCCTCGCCGACTGGACTGTTGACGCCGTCCACCATGTCTTCGACACGAGCTGGGGGCGTTGATGAAAAGGCCGCCCGCCGCGTGAGCCCGCCATGACTCCTGCCGACAAACTCTTAGCGGCGGAGGCGCGCGGCAGCTTCGCGCGGGAGGTGGCCCGCCCCGGTGGCGAGATTGATCTCGCGCGCGCGGCGCTCTTCGCCGGGCAGGAGGAGGAGCCGCGCGCGTGCGACGTGGGGCGCTGCCTGGCGCTCCTCGAAGAGATGGGCGCGGCGGCGCGTGACCGCACCGGCGCTTCCGCCGCGCCCGTCGAGGCGCTCAACGAATACCTCTTCGGCGAGCTGGGCTTCGCGGGCAACGAGTCGGACTATTACGACCCGCGCAACAGCATGCTCCACCGCGTGCTCGGGCGCCGGACGGGCATACCGATAACACTGTCGCTCGTTTACATGGAGGTCGGCCGCCGCGCCGGGCTTGCTGTCGAGGGCGTAGGGCTCCCCGGCCACTTCATCGTGCGCGCTCGCGCCGGGGGGCAAGAGCCCGTCCTCGTTGACCCTTTCAACGGCAGGATTGTTGACCGCGAGGAATGCCAGCGCCGCGTTGATTTCATCTACGGCGGCGAGATGACTCTCTCGGACGAGCACCTCCGGCCGCTCGGCGCCCGGCCCATACTCGTCCGCCTTCTCAACAACCTCAAGTCAATCTACACGCAGGCCCAGCTCTTCCGCCGCGCCCTCTCCGTAGTCGAGCGGATACTGCTAGTCACCCCGAACGACCTCGGCGAGCGGCGCGACCGCGGCCTGCTGCTCGCGCAGGTCGGGCGCCTGCCCGAGGCGATAGACGAAATCCAGAGCTACCTCAACCTCGCCACGCACGCGCCCGACGCCGACGAAGTCCGCGAGCAGCTAAAGAAGCTGCGCACACGTCACTCCATGCTCAACTGAATCAGGATTCCGGCTTGCCTTTGCATGTGGGGCCGAAGAGGGCGGGGATTTTGCCGCTGATGATGGGGTAGCTCGCGGCCTCGGCGTTTAAGGCGAGCCACTCGGCATACTGGTCGGGGAGGGCGGCCTCGGGGAAGATGGCCTCGACGGGGCATTCGGGGACGCAGGCGTCGCAGTCTATGCAGGTCTCCGGGTTTATGTAAAGCCGGTCGGGCAGCTCGTGGAACGCCTCAACGGGGCAGACGGCGGCGCAGTCAGTGTACTTGCAGTCAACGCAGTCCTCTGTGACGACGTAGGTCATCGCTATTGAAAACACTCCTCGGCGCGTCTGTTACGAACTTGGAGGGTGTATTGCTTCTTAAGGCAAGCGGGCGGGCGGTGTCAACCGCCTTCGCTTAAGAGGCGCTCGTACTCGGCCCGTGTGCGCGCGTAGCACTCGCAGGCGGCGGCCTCCAGCCCGGCGCGGTCGAGTATTTTGATGCGGCCGCGCGTGTAGGTGATGAGCCCCGCGGACTGCGCGCGCCCCGCCGCCTCGGTGACGCCCGAGCGCCGGACGCCGAGCATCACGGCGAGGAACTCGTGCGTCAGCGCCACCTCGTCCGAGCCGATGCCATCGCTCGACATCAAAAGCCACTTACAGAACCTTGTGTCGAGCCTGTGCACGCGGTTGCACGCCGCCGACTGCGAGCCCGTGACGATGACGGTGTGCATGTATCGGTTCAGGAGCTTGTGAAGCCCGCCGCCGCGGTCGTAAGCCTCCCTCAAGACATCGGAACGCACTCTCAAGGCGTCGCCCGGCACCTGCGCGAAGGTCGGCATCGGCGTCCGCCACGCGTCGAGGATGACGGGGATGCCTGACATGCCCTCGCGCCCGATGGTGCCGGACTCGACGGCCGAGCCGTCCTCCATCGTAGTGACGAGCGAGAGCAGGCAGCCGGCGGGGAAGTAGCAGTCGCGTATAGGCTCGTCCGGGATGATGACGTGCTGGCCGTGCATGAGCGTGACCCGCTCCATGTGCGGCCGAAGAGCTTCCATCTCTTCGGCCGGAAGCCTTTCGAGGAGCCTGTTATTCATAGAAATTAAACCGGGCAAAGCGGAAAGTGGTAGCCCGGCTAGAGACACTACTCCTACGAAGCGCAACTTTCAAGACCGCCGCGCCGTCAGCCGCAGCCCGGATGGCCGCAGGTGCACTCCGAAGTCGGGTCGGAGTCTGCCGCGTCCTCGCAGTAGTGGCTGCAATAACGCTTCTCGCCGCCGACCATGCAGACGCACTTCTGGTGCGCGCACTTCTTCTCGTCAGTCCTCACGGGGTCTGCCATCTCGGGAGCCTCCTCTCCTTTACCGGCCGCGGTTTCGGCCGGAGGTCGAGGCCGCGCCCGGCTGCTTGTCCGTGAGGTTCGAGGCGTCGCGCGCCTGCTGCGGCGCGCTCGCGCCCTGCACCATCTCGTTCTCGCTCTCGCGGCGGCGCTGGTTCTTCTTGTCCTTGCGCTCGCCGTCCTTCTTCTGCCGCTTCTTCTCAGACATTCGTCGCCTCCCGTTCGCTCAAAATAAGTTTTCAGCCGGCGCGCGTCTCGCCGCCCAAGAGAGTGATTATCTCGCCCGTGACGTAGCTCGAGTCCGCCTCGGAGGCGAAGAAGACGAAGGCCGGCGCGATCTCCTCGGGCTGCGCCGGGCGCTTCATAGGCGTGTCGGCGCCGAACTCGGCCACGTCCTTCGCCGACTTGTCCGAAGGGTTCAGAGGAGTCCAGACCGGGCCGGGCGCGACGCAGTTGACGCGCACGCGCCGCTCGACGAGGTTCTGCGCCAGGGACTTGGTGAAGGCGTGAATCGCGCCCTTCGTCGCCGAGTAGTCGAGCAACTCCTTGCTGCCTTGCAGCCCTGTGATCGAGCCGCAGTTGACGATGGCCGCGCCCTCGCGCAGGTGCCGGAGCGCCGCCTTCGTCATGTAGAAGTAGCCGTAGATGTTCGTGCGGAAGGTCGTGTCCCACTGTTCGAGCGACACGTCTTCGAGCCGCTTCTGGTGCTGCTGGAAGGCCGCGTTGTTGACGAGGATGTCGAGTTTGCCGAACTCCCCGACCGTCTGTTCGACGGCCTCCTGACAGAAACTCGACTCGCGCACGTCGCCGGGGATGAGCAGCGCGCGCCGCCCCTCCGCCTCGACGGCCGCGCGCGTCTCCTCGGCGTCCACCTGCTCCTCGGGCAGGTAGACTAGCGCGAC
This sequence comes from Pyrinomonadaceae bacterium, assembly GCA_035627975.1. GTDB lineage: Bacteria > Acidobacteriota > Blastocatellia > Pyrinomonadales > Pyrinomonadaceae > QHXN01. The sequence goes on from DASPKR010000501.1 coordinate 3,607, forward strand.
GTCTGCCCCCTCGCGCGCGAAGAGCACGGCCACGGCGCGGCCGATGCCGGAGTCGCCCCCGGTCACGAGCGCAACCCTGTCCTTGAGCTTGCCCGAGCAAACTTTCGGGGACACGTCCGTGCGTGGGAACT